>JAMPEO010000025.1 GCA_023665105.1 Candidatus Gastranaerophilales bacterium
CGAAGAAGCTCAAGAACGCTTAATTAACAATATTACAGAAATTATTGGTGAAGAAGAAGTTATGACTAGAGTCAGAATGATTCCTCAACATGACGAAAAACGTGGAATCTTAAAGTTTAAAAGTTAATTTCTATGATTTGTATAATGAACTCTATTATAAATTTATATTAACTAAACCCCTTACAACACTTGACAAATAGAGAGATATGGTGCATAATGATAGTGGGTAACCTAGAGATTTCTTCCTACGATTTATCGTATAGTGCTCTAGGTTTTAGCTTTATTTAGGGCTGTATTTGATTCAACAATCCTGTTATAAACATCAAGAAAATTAGATGTATTTTTTAAGATTGCAGGATTATTATGAGGTAAATAATTTATCAACTCCAGTATTTCATTGTACTTATTTAGTAATAATGCAGGGTCTTTTAATATTGGTTCATAATGAAATATCCTGTTTCTTAGTTTTCTTATAGAGCGTAACTTGTTTGATACTAAATGGATTTGTTGTTGCAGATTAGATGGATAATTAGAAAATACCCCTTGAAAACATCCTTTTTTAGTCCATATCCTTGCATTGTATCTTTTGGAGCAAAGATTAGTCCAAAACCCAAATGTAAGATTAGCTATAACTTTTCCTATTGTGTAATTTTTCTTTGGATACTCTTTTAAGATGTCGTTATGAGCTTTTAAAAGAATTTCATAGTCGTGGTCTAGCAAGATTGTTTGTTGACTAATTTCATTTTCAAGCCAAGTCGATGAAATAGATTTGCATAGAGTTGAATTGATTGCATTTCTCAAAGTAACTTCTAAAATTGATAACTCTGGATAAAATGCCTGTGAAATTTGAATATTGTTATTATACCTTTCCAAAACTTCATTGATAGAATCATCTTTACTTTGAATAAAAGAGCGTAGTCTTTCAATGCTTAATGTATTTGCATATTGTTTTAAATCATCTTCCGTAATTGCCATGACTCAATTATACCACAAATAAGCCCTTTTACAGACATGTTTCAAATATCTGATTATCTTATTACATTCTATTTTGCACCCCAAAATAATAAAACGGTGCAGGAAGGAATGTATTATGAAAAATTTAGTTGAACCGATTAAGAGTAAAAAAGACGTAGAAGCAGTTGAAAGATATTTGGCTAAGCATAGCCGTAGAAATCAGTTAATATGGGTATTTGGTACAAACACAGGTTTACGTGTAAGTGATATTCTGAACTTAAACATTGATGACGTTGAAAATAAAAGTTATATTGAAATATATGAACAAAAGACAGGAAAATATAAACGTTTTCCGTTGAATAAAAAACTAAAAGACCTGATAAGATTGTATCTAGTAGAACGTACTAAAACTTATGCACTTGATAATAAAGAACCGTTGTTTATTGGCAAAAAACATTGCAGGCTCGACCGTTCGCAAGTATATAGATTCATTAACGATGCTTGTTCTCATCTTCGAATTACAGCAAATGTCGGTACACATACAATGAGAAAAACATTTGGGTATTTCTTTTATAAGCAGAACAATGATGTAGCACTATTACAGAAAATACTCAACCATTCAAGCCCAGCTATAACATTAAGATACATTGGGATTGCACAAGAAGAAATTGACTACTCATACAATAACTTCGAACTCTAATACACCATAAAACTATACAACAGACTATCTATTCGGGTGTATAACTTCCATATTGAAATCATAGCACAAATATTATTTTCTTGATATGGTGCAAAAATAAAGGTTTACAAATAAGCCGTACAAGTCTAATCCTAGACTTTGTACGGCTTTTCATTGTTATACATCATATTAGATATTTTGGTGTATTACAAAAAGAACGTAAGAAAAATGTTTAATAATAAAGATGATAAAGAAAAAACAGTAAAAGAAATAATAGCAGATATTATAAGCAAAAATTTGAGTATAAAACCAAAACGTACGATTTTTCAAAATAATAACAAAATACAAAGTATACGTGATGCAATGAATTATATTGATGGAGACGATAATGGCAAAACAAATTAAAATCAGAGTTTATCCAGACGGCAGAATTGAGTCCGAAACGGTTGGTATAAAAGGTAAATCTTGCCTTGGATACATCAAGGACGTTGAAAATTTAACAGGAGCAAAAACTGTTAAATCGCAATTCACACACGAATACAACGAAACCGAACAGCAAGTTTACAACTCAAATGAGGACTATCAACAGAATGGACATTAGGATAAATTCATACATTCCTATAACTAATGTTGAAGGTCCGGGGCAAAGATTTTGTATCTGGGTTCAGGGTTGTTCTTTGCACTGTAAGGGCTGTGCTAATTATCAAATGTGGGATAAAAAAGGCGGTACGATTTACGATACCGATGAAATTATAAACCTTATAAAATCCTACGAGGATAAAATAGAAGGTGTAACTTTTCTTGGTGGTGAACCATTAGAACAAATTGAAGCAGTTAGCGAAATATCAAAGGCAGTTCAAGAGATTGGGCTGTCTGTAGTTGTGTTTACTGGATATGAATATAATAACTTAGAGCATAGAGCGGATTTTCAAGAATTGATTAAATACGTTGATATCCTAATAGATGGCGGATATGTGCAGGATAAAACAGATTATACAAGAGCTTGGGTTGGTTCAACTAATCAGAATTATTATTTTTTATCGGATAAATATAATGAATCTGTAATAATAGCGTATAAAAATAAGATTGAAGTTAGGGTTTCACCTGATAACAAGGTAATTATGACTGGCATGGGTGATTTTAACAAATTATTGGAAGTAATGAGGTAATAACAATGGCAAAAGCAACTATAGAATTAGAAGGGATAAAGAAAACCGAACAATATTTGACTAATCTTTTTAAAGCGAGGTTCAGTTTTGTATACATTCCAACGTGGGAAGAAATTAGGGTTGTTGAACTTATTACAAAGATTGCCAATAACACTAAAGCTATAAAAAGCAAACGAGATGTATTTATCTGGAGTTCTACAGAAGGGCTGAATAAGGTTCTAACCAAAGGTCAGGAAAAAGTGAATATAAACAATGCAGAAAATCCCTCAGAAGCATTATCATACATTGATGGATATAATAAACCTGCAATAATGATTTTAAAAGATGTTCATCCCCTTTTAGGTATGCAAGGTAGAAATGCTGATTATACATTTATCCGCAAAATTAGGGATGTTGCAGGGTCATTGAAAAATGCAGAGTTTTCTAAAAACGTAGTTATTCTTGCACCTACACTTGTTTTGCCTAATGATTTACAAAAAGATATTACCGTTGTTGATTTTGATTTGCCAACACTTGAAGAATTGAAGAGCCTTCTTAATGAAATGATAGAGATGAATGAAGGTTCAGGCATCCTTATTGACCTTGATGAGAATGGGAAAGAAGTTTTGTGTAAAGCTGCACAAGGCTTGACATTACAAGAAGCAGAAAATTCTTTTGCACGTGCAATGGTTACAAAGGGGCAATTAACTGTAAAAGAACTGGATATTATCCTAGAAGAAAAATGTCAAGTAATTAAGAAAACTGGAATACTGGAATTTATCAATACAAAAGTAAACATTGATGATGTCGGTGGTTTGGAAAATATGAAACGTTGGTTGACTAAACGTAACAATTCTTGGTTAGGCTCAGCACAAAAAGACTACAACTTACCTTCACCTAAAGGAATTTTGATAACAGGGGTTCCTGGTTGCGGTAAGTCAATGACGGCAAAAGCTATGAGTGCTATGTGGCAATTACCATTATTACGTCTTGATGTAGGTAAGATTTTTTCAGGACTTGTGGGAAGTTCCGAAGAAAACATGAGAAAAGCGATACAAACAGCAGAAGCTGTAGCACCTTCAATCTTATGGATTGATGAGATTGAAAAAGGGTTTAGTGGTGCAGGTAGTGAAATGGATGGCGGAACTTCTACAAGGGTATTTGGAACATTCTTAACTTGGCTGAATGAAAAAACTAAGCCTGTTTTTGTTATTGCAACAGCAAATAATATTAACCGCTTACCGTCAGAAATGTTAAGAAAAGGCAGATTTGACGAGATATTTTTTGTGGATTTACCTACAGTAAATGAACGCAAAATAATTTTCAAACTTCACCTTGAAAAAAGATTAAAAGGCAGTAAGTCAAAAGATTTTGATATAAGCGAGGATTTACTGAATAGATTAGCACAATCTACAGAAGGTTTTGGCGGTTCAGAGATTGAACAAGTTGTAGTTTCTGCTTTATTTGAAGCGTTTGCTGAAAACCGAACATTAGAGGAAAAAGATTTGTTTAAGGTTATAGAAAATGCGGTACCGCTTTCTACAACACAATCTGAACAGATTTTAGCTATTAGGGAATGGGCGAATGAAAGAGCCGTAGCTGCAACCGCACATGATGAAAACTACAACTACGTACCAGAAGAAACGGAAGAAACCGCTAAAAAGAAAGCTAAAGCAAAGAAAACTACTGAAACAATAAAACGCACCAGAGGTGGCAGAACTATTGAGTTTTAAGGATATTTATAAAGGAGTGAAACATGTCAATATATATGCAGTTAAAGTACAAAACAAAATTTACGGATAAGGAAATTCTTAAAAAAGCTTTAAAAGCACTAAAATACAATTTTAATGAAGAAGAAGACGAAATTATTTGTAATATTAGTTATTATGAACTCCATTTAAAAAAGAATAATGATGGTGAATATGAAATAAAAACAAGTGGTTATAATGACTGGAAAGACGAAATTATAGCATTCAGAGAGGAATTACTCCCCATTTATAATGGGTTAGCTCAAAAGCAAAAGCAATTACAACAGCAAATTTGTAATAACATAAAACAAAAAATATCTAAAAATCCTTCAATGCGATTAGAACAAGAAGAAGTTTTAGAAGATAATTCTATAGTTTTAACAATTAAGGTGTAAATATTTATGAATAATTCTATGAAAAAATATTTGACTATTGAGTTTTAGTGAATCAAAAGTAGGTATAATTTAGACAGAAAAGAAAATAATATGGGAAAAATTATAGTAACATCAATATTAAGTAATGTATTTTTTTTAATATTTTCTGTTGCAAATTATGATGACAGTGTCTTTGTATTATTTATTTTATCTTATGTATTTGCAATCGCTTTTATAGTATTTTCAATAACAGAAGAAGAAAATAAAAATGGTTGTTTGATTGTATTGTTGGGCTTAATCCCTATTTTAAGTGCAATTATTTTATTACCATTTTCAATTCCATTGGTCATATATTTTACAGCTAATAAAAATAATAAAAACTACAACAAATCTAATAAAATCTTGAGTTGTGAATTTGATAAAACATTACGTGAATGTAAACAAAAAGGATCATTGGAAGATATTGAAGGATTAAAACAGTTTATTGACCAAAATATTAAATATAATGGTTCAAAAGAAAATTATTTAGAGTTGGTTTTTACGGTTGCAAAAGTTTATAATTATTTAAATGATGTAGAGAATGCAACAAAATATTTCAATGAAGTTAAAAAAATGACATCTGAATTAAGTTATCAGGAATTGTGTCTTTTGGCTACAAGAAGGTTCCAAAATCGTGATTTTTGCAGTGCTATTTATTTTTATAACTATTTAATACTTAATAATAAAATTCAAAATATTAGAGCCGTTCCTGATTTTTATTATAAAAGAGCTTTAGCTCATTTGGGTTTAAATTACAAATATAAAGCGATTGAAGATTTAAAAGTGGCTATTACCAAAGCTAAAGAAATTGCAGATACTGTAAGGGATGTACATGCAGAAGCTTACTTAGAAGTGCGTTTAAATAATTATAATTATAAAATTGCAGAAATTTATAAAGAATTACAAGAATATCAAAAAGCGAATGAACATTATAATAATGTTTCAAAGTCTAGTCCATTGTATGAACAAGCACAACTTTCAATTACCAATCTTCAAAAGGCAACAAATACAACACAAGAAAATACTAAAGCTAGTTATGTTATAAACTCTTCTTCAAAAACTGAAACAAATATAACAACAACAAAAAAGAGTGAACAAGCAGAAACGTATTTTAAGTTAGCACTGAAAAAGCGTAAAGAATATGATTATGAAGGAGCAATAGAATATTTTGATAAAGCAATACGTCTAGATAGTAAAAATGCAAAATACTACTATGAAAAAAGCTTAGTGTACAAACAAAATTATAACCCCAATAAAGCTAAAGACGCATTAAATAAAGCTATAGAGATAGAGCCAGACAATGCACTATATTACTACGCAAGAGCTGAAATTAGTTACTTTCAAAAACATAATTCTGTAGCCGTGAATGATTATGAAAAAGGTTATGAACTTGATTCAACCCCTTCAAAAGAAATTTTAAACCACATGCAAAATTGTTTATTCACATTTTTAAACAATGGACGACCGAATAGCAGACATTTTTATTTGTACGCAAAATTACTTATGAATAAAAATGATGCTAAAGACTATACATACCAAATAGCTATAAATGAATTAGATAAAGCAATTAAAAGAGAACCTTTATACGAATATTATGTACTTAGAGTATATGCTCGTTACAAATATCTTTTAATGACAAAAGGGATATTAAATGTATCTTCTGAATTTGAAAGTTTAATTAACGATTTAGAAAAAACAAAAGAGACAAATGAAAATAATCATGGTGAACCACATGAATTTCTGATGCAAAATTATGATAAATTATTAGATTTTGCAGGAAGAAAAAAAATAGAACAAAGTTTAAGACTACGTTTAGGAAAATTAAATAAAACGGTTAAAGATGACATAGAAAAAAATAAAATAAACACTGCTTGGTTACAAATCAGTTCACCAGAACAACTAAGTCCAAAAGAGTTAGCTAATAATTATTACATTGTTGCAACAGATTTTTATAATAAAAAGCAAGTATCAAAGGCTAAGTATTATATACAAAAAGCAATCGAAATATCATCACTAAAAAAATATTCAGACCTGTTAACTAAAATTCTAAATAAAGAAAACGAAAAATGGAACTCCAAAATGCTACAAGCTGAAAAACATTTTAATAATAAAAAATTAGATGATGCTCGTGTAGTATTTGATGAATTAATAAAAATGAATCCTGAATCAGAAGAAGTGAAAAATAAATATGATATGGTTCTTAATTTGATTAGTCAATCTAAACATTTTTATAGACAAGGTCTAAAAAAATTTAAAAATGGATATATCAAAGAAGCAAAAAAGGAAATTGATTCTGCAAAAAAAATAAATAGTGAAAAACAGTCATTAGAACTTTATAATGACATTGTTAAGTACGAAAAATTTATTGAGGAATTTGACAAAGCAAACTATAACACCGCATATAAACTAATTGAGGAGCTGTTACATGTTTATCCCGAATCTCATCTGTTTTCTGAAAAATTAGAAATGACTTCCCAAAAGCTAGCAGAACATTTATATCAAATTAGTATCAAATATGTTAATGATGGTTCTTTTGATGAAGCAAATAAAACCATTAGTGAAGCTATAAAATTATATCCAGATAATGATACATATAAAAATGTCATAAATATAGCAACTAATAAAATTGTGGATATTAAAACTTGTAACAAAGGGGCAATATTAACACTTGAAGGATTTGACGATGAAAAGGCAAATCAATTTATTAAAGATAGAATAACAATGAATTGGTATGATATGGATAGTTTTGCTAATTATTTTAATTTACAACCTCACGAACAGGTAATGATAGCTGAACGAATCGTCTTTCCTTTAAAACCACAAGTTAAAAAAGGTAGAGCTGTAGAATGGTAAAGGAGTAATATAGATGTCAAAAAAAAGTGATTATAGAACCTTTTATGAATTAGTTACAATAGCAATTACACTTATTACAATAACGATAAAATTCCTGATTGAAGTAAATAAACGTGGTTTGTGGAAAGAGTGCATTGTATCAGTTAGTTTAGTTGGTGGACTAAATTATTCCCTTTATTATTTAGGAAATGCAAACATTTTACCGCTTTCTGTATTTGGCTGGAGTTGCTTAATCAGTTTTATTGCATTCTGTGTCTATTGGGGTGGTTTGTTTAATAATAATCCTGCAAGACAGTTTTCACAAAGCCAATTAAAACGTAATTCAAGCTACTGGGCAGAGCAATCGTGGTGGTGGAATTTGGACGGTTGGCAATTTGAACAAGAAGTTGCTAAAATCTTTATTTTAAACGGATATAAAGCAACTGTTACAAAAGGTTCTGGCGATGGTGGTGTTGATATCATCTTGGAACAAGAAGGCTATAAAGCGATTGTACAATGTAAACACTATAGAAACCCTGTACCACCTGAACCAATAAGAGCATTGTGGGGCTGCAAAGACGATTTCCAAGCTAATGAAGTAATCTTAATAGCTTCTTCTGGTATAACCCAATCTGGGGCGGATTTTGTCAGTAATAAACCGAATTTCAAAGTACTAAACCTTGATGATATTATTAGAATGAGTACGCAAGCAAATAATCAAACTCAATCTAACTATGTTTCAAACGGTAACTACGGCAGAAGATTAGATGTTTAGTTTTTAGAATGCCCTATATTCGTTAGAATGGAAATCGGTTATTATAACTCAAATTGTTGTAATGTTTCTTCTACATTATCTTGTGCGATTCCTATGTATCGCAGAGTAATCGAGGGACTCGAGTGGTTTAATAGGTATTGTAAAATTGCAACATCATGAAACGTCTGATAGTGATGATATCCAAAAGTTTTTCTAAGAGTATGTGTTCCAATATTGTCTTGTATTCCACACATACGGCAGGCATTGTTTATAATCATATATGCCATTACTCTTGTTATAGGTTTATTCTTACCGTTACGGCTTTTAAACAAATATTCTGATAAATCCTTATTCCGTGTGTATTCTTCTAACATAACTTGAAGATTGCCTAGAATTGGGAATCTTTTGATCTTTCCTGTTTTCTGTTCCTTTATTTCGACATGGGATTTTCCACGAACATCAATTACTTTTAGTTTTAATAAATCAGATATTCTTAAACCTGTATTTATTCCCATTAAAAATAACAGTAAATCCCTAGTTCCATTTTCTTTAAGAACTGATTTTATTTCTTCAATTTTTTGTTTATCCCGAATAGGTTGTACATATTCCATAATTACCTCTTTTTCTGCTATTTTGTTAAATTGAACTTAACTTTTAAAACCGATATGTTAAGTTTAAATATTATCTTTCTTTTAGTTTTTAGCCATATTACTTACCCTGCAATAATTAGAGCCTGTTTTGCTGAACTTAACACAATATGTATTCTGTTAAATTCATGCACTTTTAATAGAAAAGGGGAGTAATTCCCCTTTCTATGAAATACTAAATTTTCTGTAATTCGATTGTTTGATAAAAGCGTTGTAAAGTTCTAAATATTTTTTCTTAAAAGCGGATGTATTAAAACCGTTTCTGACAATGTTTGTAAAACGAACAGTATAAGCACCCACTTGTAATTCTTCAATACCAGCGTCATCAAGAACTTTTTTAATAAGAGTTTCTTTTTCGTCTTTAAGTTCCTTTAATTCTTCCAACTTTGCTTCAAGAGCTTTAATTGTTCTAATTTCTTCTTCAAGATTTGTGTTTGTGTAAATTACTGTTGTCATTTTGACCTCCTTTTATTATATATCACTCTTTCATGATGTATCACATTTTCATGATTGTCAACTGTTTTGGTTTTATTTCGACACAAATATTTACAAAAGTGTGATATATTACAAAATAGTGTTATAATAAAATTGAGGTGATAAAATGACAGAAATATATAAAGTATCAGACGAACAAAAAGAAAACATTAGAAAGCTCGTAAAGGACTTTTTACAGGAACAGAATACATCTGTGTATAAATTAGCAAAAATGTTAAATGAAAGGTATGGTCGCTCAGGTTCTGTGTCTAACCTTTTAAATAAATTAGCACGTTCGACATTTAAGATATCAGAACTAATGGACATAGCAGATTTGTTTGGATATGAAATAAAATTTGTTAAAAAACAAGCGATAGAGGGTCAAGTGAGTAAAAAAGAAATATCATAGATAAACAACAGACATCGACTCAGTTTATCATGAATTTTTTGCACCATATTGATTATTATGTGGCTAATTTATCCATTTTACAACTGTTTCGCCGTTATAACCTTTTACCCACACGTACCACGCATAAGCAATAGCACTGGAATTATAGGTTTTAAAGTCACCATTTTTAGCACAGTTGATGCGACTACTTGAAACATAGATTATTTTAGGCGGATATTTTGAAAATAGTTCTTTCCTGCGTTGCGTTTCAAGAAATAAAAGTTTTAAGAACATACAAACTTTTCTACCATTATCAACTTTGCTTAATGCGTGTTCAATAAAATCTTGAGCATATTTAAACGGCGGATTAGTTACTATATCACCATTTTGATAAGGTTCACTATTTAATAAAAAATTCTCAACACTCCCATAACCTCTATTTATAAGGTCGGTTGCTTTTCCTAGTTTTCCTGCATTATCAAATACTTGTGCTAAATGACCTTCACCACAAGCACATTCCCAGATATTGTTCAAATCTGGCTCAACTTCTAATAGCAACTTTGCAGCAATCGGGTCGGTTGCATAGTAATCTTCTGGCTGCCTTTCGTATTTTGAATGATTACTTGCACCTAGGTTTATAAACATAGATTCTTTCATGATTTACTCCTTCATGAAAGAATTTAGTCATATATTTCCACTGTCTAAAATATTTGTTATAGAATGAGAAATAATAGGAGTTGTTATGATAAAAAAGATTTTAATTACTAATTTAGGTCGATTTAAAAATTTTAAATTTGATGATGTTGATGATTTTAAACGATTTAATGTGTTATATGGGTGGAACTATTCTGGAAAAACAACTTTATCAAGAGCTTTTATGGTGTTTGATAATAAAAAAACACCTGAACATTATGATGGGGTTGATTTTACTTTGGAAAGGACAAATGGAAACAACTTAAATCCCAATGTTGAAAATGATAGAAATAGTTTACGAACAAAGGTGTTCAATTCTGATTACGTTGAAGAAAATTTGTTTTTCAAAGATACTGGTGCAAGTAATATCTTGGTTTTAGCTGACAATGCACAAGAAATTATGACTAAAATTGAACAACTTAAAACAGAATTACAGTTCAGTATGAAAAGTAAAACTGAATTCCAAAAACAACAAACTGAGAATCAAACTTATTTAGAAAATAGACGCTCACAAGAAGCTCGCAGAATTAAAGAAAATTTACATGGTACATTTACTGCAAGTACTTTTTTAAGTTATGAAAGAAAGCTTAAGGATGAGAATTCTATAGAAACATATATTATTGAAAATGATGATGAATTATGTAAAAAAAGGAGGATTGCTATTTCTGAAAAGAATAAAGAACTCATAGCGAGTATCCCTCTCTTACCAATAATTGATATTGTTAAACTAAAAGAGTT
The DNA here is from genome assembly GCA_023665105.1 of Candidatus Gastranaerophilales bacterium. Lineage (GTDB taxonomy): Bacteria > Cyanobacteriota > Vampirovibrionia > Gastranaerophilales > Gastranaerophilaceae > UBA2883. The sequence continues at coordinate 11,469 of JAMPEO010000025.1, forward strand.
ACTAAACGAAACTGTAAATATTACAAAACCTTTAACTCGTTTATCCAATAATAAAGAAGCTGAAAAATGGGTAAGAGAAGGATTGGCATTACATAACGATGCAAATACTTGTTTTTACTGTGGACGACTTTTAGACGAGAATATTATAAATGAACTTAACGCACATTTTGATAAATCATATAATGACTTTATCGCTAAAATTGAACTTCAGCAAAATAACATAAAGCCTATAACATCTTTTAATGATATACTACCTGATACAACTAAATTTTATGAACAATTTGAAAACAAATATCTCAAAGAAAAGGAATGTCTTGAAGTATTACGTAAAGAATATAATGATGTTATTAAGCAAATACAACAGCTATTATGTAATAAACTAAAATCAGTAACACAACCAATTTCTTTTGATATAGACTATGATTTCACAAAGATTAATGCACAAATTCAAAGAATTAATAATGGTGTTATAAAAGAACATAATGCATTTAATAGTGATTTTGATAAACAAAAAGGAGAAGCTTTAGAAGAACTTCGAATGCATTATGTTGCAGAAATTATTACGGGCAAAGATTATACAAATGCAGAAAGAGCAATAAATGAAGCAATAATAGGAATTAAAAAAATAACTGAGGAAATTGACGAAAAAGAAAAGGAAAAGAAATCGTTAGAAGCAAAAATTTCTGAGAGCGTTGCAGGGGCTGAAAAAGTTAACGCAATCTTAAAAAGATTGTTTATGGGGAAAACTGAAATTGAGCTAGTACAAAAATCGTCGACCGAAACCGAAAAATATATCCTTGTGAGAAATGATAAACCTGCTCATTATTTAAGTGAAGGTGAAAAAACAGCAATCTCATTTGCACATTTTCTAGCAAGTCTTGAATCAAAAGATTTAGCAGATAAGCTCGGTGAAACAATTTTGTACATAGATGACCCTATTTCAAGTTTAGATAATAATCATATTTACGCTATTTTTGCGGAAATTGATAGATTACGAAAAGAGGAAAATCCTAATATTGTAGGTGATGATAAAAGAAAATTCAAACAATTATTTGTTTCTACACATAATTATCATCTTTTTAGATTACTTACGGAAAGAGATGAAAAGTACATTGGCATCTATTACATTAAAAGAAATAGAGGCGATTCAGTTATTGAAAATTTCTCTAAAAACATATTGCAACAGAAAGCGGAATACACATTTTTATTCAACCAAATAAAAAAGTATATAGATGGTTCAAATGAAGATGATTATATTATAGGACATTTCTTAAGACGTTTTCTTGAAATATTTGCAACATATAAAAACCCAACGAAATGTGAATTAAGAACTAGAATACAACAGATAGTTGATTTAAAAGTTGAATATAAGGCTAATGAAACATTGCTACAAGCTGTTTATAAAACTGTCAATGAGGAAAGTCATACATATATTACAAATGAAGTAATTAATAATGGTAGTATTAAGAATACAGCTGAAGCAGTGTTAGAATTTGTTAAAATGGTTGATCCAGACCAATACTCATTCTTAGAAAAGAACTATAATTCTTAATATAAAAACATTATGTAATTGTTATGTAATTACATTTAAAATAGCTTAAAAAACTCAAACAGATTTAAACGAGAAAATTGTGTTAAAAATTACGCTTTATGTGTGTTTAGGTACGTTAAACTCTGCGTAAGGATGTCTTAAAAATCTCGCTTGGGACGAGGGGGTCGCACGTTCGAATCGTGTCATCCCGACCAT
>JAMPEO010000026.1 GCA_023665105.1 Candidatus Gastranaerophilales bacterium
ATTATGCGAATTTCAAACAACAACTGTAACGAAGAAGAAAAAGAATATTGGAATAAGTATGGCGAAAAAATATTCGAATATTCATATACAAAACATAAATATGCAAGCAGTTTGGGTTTAGAAAGCCCTTTAAAACGAATTATACCGGCTGACATACTTGCAGATTACAAAAAAACAAGACAACGCAATTTCATGATAAACATGATGTACCTTGATTGGCAAAAAGAAGGTTTCTTTGATACGTTGATTTTCTCAAAAGACGATTGTGCCGAATACGGTTTTAATGTTATGGAAGCAGAACACCTTACAAAAAACGGCGGCAAAGTTATTACAGGTGCAGATGAAATTCCTTTGAGCCTTTTATCAAGAGCAATACAAACAACATTGAAAGTTGCACCTATCTTTTTAGAAAATGAGTCAAAAAATCTTATTTCTAACTACGAAGATGTATCTATTGAAAAATGTGTTGAAAACCAACTCAAATTTGCCGGAATAGAAATTACAGAAAAAGAAAACGCAGATATTGTTCTTATAATCAACAATTTCAAAGAAAAACAAGGTGAAATTGTAATGAAAATTGATACAGAACAATTTTCCGGAGAATTAAATCTGCCTGACAAGCCTTATATGATTGCAGATGTAAGAAATGCAAATGGTGCTGATAACAATTTTGTTCAAGAATTATTAAACAAATTTCGTCTTAACGATTTTTATGGCTACAGTGCTTGGAACACCAGTGCAAACTCTTTAGGAAGTCTTATTTGCTGTGCAAAAGTAAAATTCGCAGCTATGAATTATGATGACACTTCATTTAAAAAAGTTCAAATGGTTAGATTTTTAGATGACTGGGCTTATCAAGCAAATATCAGACAACAGATCACTGAGCTTTGCAACATTCAACCAATGATGAAAGAATATGAACAAAAAGTATCACAAATACTGGATTTACCAATTAGAAACGAATATTTCTATCCTTGGAACAGACTGTTTGAAATAGAGGTATCTGATGAGCTATTCTGAGATAATATTACTCGCACTAGCTTTGTCCATTGATGCTTGCGTGGTATCATTTTCTTACGGCTTATGCACAGAAAGAAGAAAACGTTTAACATCACTCGCATTAGCTATAACAACCGGATTTTTTCAAGCATTCATGCCTGTTATAGCCTATTTTTTCACTGATATGGTTAAGAATTTTATACAACCGTATTCTAAGTATATAGTATTTATAATTTTTATGTATCTTGGAATTACCTTTATAAAAGAATCCTTTCAGAAAGATAATGATAAAAAATTATGCGTTAGTATAAAAACATTATTACTTATCGGTATTGCAACAAGTATTGATGCTTTTTCAGCAGGAATATCATTATCATTGACAAACACACCTATTTTATTTTCAGCAAGTGCTATCGGAATTATAACATTTGCAAATTCTCTCTTTGGATACTGGAGCGGATGTTATTTAAAAATTTTCAATCCACAAATTCTTGAAATTATCGGCGGTTTAACTCTCATAGGATTAGCTGTTAAAACATTTGTATAATACTTACTCAACTTCTGCCCTGTACTGCAATGCTTGGGAAATATGCATAGTTGTAATATTTTCAGAACCGTCTAAATCCGCAATAGTCCTTGCCAATTTTATAACCCTTGTATATTTTCTGCCAGATAACTGATATTTAACAGCAGCTGACTTCATTATGCTTTGTGCAGCATCATCAAGAGGACAATATTTTTCTATAAGGTTTGCAGTAAGTTCTGAATTAGTAAAGATACCATCATCTTTATATCTTTTTGCTTGAATTTTTCTTGCTTTAATAACACGTTTTCGTATTTTTTCAGAAGATTCAGAAACATCTTTAATCTGTAAAAGTTCATCTGAAGTCAATCGTGGAACATCTATAATCAAATCAATTCTATCTAAAAGCGGACCGGATAATCTAGAATGATATCTTTGCACCTGAACCTCAGTACAAGTACATCTTTTTTCAATATCACCAAGAAATCCGCAAGGGCACGGATTCATTGCACCAACCAACATAAATTTAGATGGATACTGAACAGATGTTTTTGCTCTTGATATAACTATATAACCATCTTCTAAAGGCTGACGTAATGTTTCCAAAACGCTTCTCGGGAACTCAACCATTTCATCAAGAAACAATACTCCTCTATGAGCAAGAGTAATCTCACCAGGTCTTGCATTTGAACCACCTCCAATAATTCCTGATGCAGAAGCTGTATGATGCACAGGACGATATGGCCTTTTTGTCATAAGTGGTTCGTCTTTGGATAACATACCGCTTACACTATAAATCTTTGTAAGTTCTAACGCCTCTTCTAACTCCAATGGTGGCAAAATAGATGCAAAACATTTTGCCATAAGAGTTTTACCTGATCCGGGAGAGCCGGACATCAAAATGTTATGACCGCCTGCGGCGGCAATTTCTAATGCCTTTTTAGCTTTTTGCTGACCTTTAACATCTTTAAAATCATATATATATTCCTGCTCAAATTCACTAGTTAAATACTTATTTATATCAACCGTTGTAGGCTGGATAGGTGTATCAGTAAAATGATTTACAACATCAGTTAAATGACTTGCACCAAGAACAATTACACCTTGAACAAGTGCAGCTTCCTTTGCATTATCAATCGGAACAACAACAGTATTGATTCCCGCATCTTTCAAGCCTGTAACAAGTGACAAAACTCCATTCACAGCACGCAAGGAACCATCTAAAGATAATTCACCAATAAAAGCTATATCCTTAGCTTTTTCAACATCAATAATTCCTTCTTCTTCCAAAATTCCAACCGTCATAGGTAAATCAAAAAAGGTACCTTCCTTCTTTATATCAGCAGGTGCCAGATTTATTACCACACGACCTTTAGGAAAGGTATATCCTGAATTTTTAACAGCTGAACGTATTCTTTCTTTAGCTTCTGAAATTGCATTATCAGGAAGTCCGACAATACTAATATTTGGCAAAGAATTTAAAACATCAACTTCCACTTCTATTTTATGAGCGTCTAATCCGACGGTTGTCGCTGTGATAGATTTGCAAACCATAGGGTTATTATATAATAAATTCAAAATAAATGTAAACTAAAAAGGGAATGCTATATGCATTCCCTTTAGTTACTAGAATTTCTTTAAATCATTCCATTGTTGTTTTTTTGTTTCAACTTTTTGTTTGTTAGCCGCTTGCTGTTTTTTCAAAGCTTCTTCTCTTGCTTTTTGAGCTTTAGCAGCTGCTTCTTTTTTAGCTTGATAATCTTTTTGAGCTTGAGTAGCTTTAGCAGTTGCAGCAGCTTCCTTTTTCGCTACAGGACTAACCAATTTGTTAACTGCATTTTCAGTATAAGTAGCTGCCATTGCAGTACCTGCAACAGATAAAACTAATAATGTTGATAATAATTTTTTCATAAGTTTTCTCCTCATATTTATTACAAATATACACTTATTTTTATTTTTCCAGTATAATTATTTTTATGGATAGAGTCAAGTTATTAGGATATGGAATAGATACTTTCAGTTTTGACGAAGCTGTTGAGTACGCACTGGAATTAGAAAAACAAGATAAAACATCACAAGTTATTACAATCAATCCTGAAATGTTTGATTGTGCAAAGATTGATGCTGAATTTGCAGAAATTTTAAACACAGCAGAAATGGTCATACCAGACGGCGTTGGGGTTAAAATAGGATTAAAAATATTAGGAGAAAATGTTAGTCGAATAGCAGGTGTTGATTTTGCAAGAAGAATGCTTGAAAAATCAGCAGAACATAATCTTCCTGTTGCAATAATCGGTGCAAAGCCAGACGTTATAAAAAAGACTGAAGAACGATTAAAAGAAGAAATACCTAATTTGAATATAGTTTATTCTCACGATGGATATTTTGATAACAATATAAAAATTATTAACGATTTAAAACAAGCATCACCACGTTTAATACTTGTTGCACTTGGTGCCCCAAAACAAGAAAAATTTATAAACGAAGCAAAAAAAGTTTTACCATTTGGGCTTATGGTTGGTGTTGGAGGAAGTTTTGATGTATGGTCAGGCACAGTAGAAAGAGCACCTGAAATATATCAAAAATTGGGTATTGAATGGTTATACAGAACAATAAAACAACCGGAAAGATTTAAACGAATTTTCCCAACTCTTCCATTATTTGTTCTTAGAGTTATTAAAGAAAAAATAACAAAATAATTTACTACATACAATAGGAGTGTACTATGTTAAATAATAATGAAATTGAAAATCTTAAAAGTATCTGCAAACAAACAAGAATAAATATTTTAAAAATGGTACATAACGCATCATCCGGTCATATTGGCGGAGCTTTTTCAGGCGTTGAAATCCTAAACGTATTGTATAACAAATCTTTAAACATTAGTCCTGAATGGAAAAACAGCGACAATTTTGAGAACCGTGACAGATTTATTTTATCAAAAGGTCACGCTTCAGCTTTATTATATTCAGTACTTGCACAAAGAGGATTTTTCCCAACAGAAGAACTAATGACATTTAGAAAATTTTCATCAAGATTACAAGGACATCCTTGTTGCAAAGCTCTTGAAGGGATTGAAGTTTCTACCGGTTCTCTTGGACAGGGTTTAGCTATTGGTTGCGGTATGGCATCAGGTCTTAAAATGGATAATAATCCTGCCCACGTTGTTGTTTATATGGGTGATGGCGAACTTCAAGAAGGTTCTGTATGGGAAGCATTTATGCAAGCATCACACAGAAAACTTGATAATCTTATTGCAATAATTGATAGAAACAGATTACAAATTGACGGTTCAACCGAAGATGTTATGTCATTAGATCCTTTAGACAAAAAATTGGAAGCTTTCGGATGGGAAGTAGCAGAAATTGATGGTCATAATATAAATCAAATTTATGAAACTATTGAAACCGCAAAAAAATCAAATAAACCTTTTGCAATAATTGCAAATACAACTAAAGGAAAAGGTGTTTCATTCATGGAAAACAACGCCGGTTGGCACGGAAAAGCTCCTAACGATGAACAATTTGAACAAGCTTTAAAAGAACTTCAAGCGGTTTAAGCATTAAATACTTTTGATAGAGGCACATCTTTACCGTCTTGGATGGAAGTAAAATCTATTTTTTGATTAAGCTCTGCCAGTTTTTTGGCAACAGTGTTTTTATTGGCTTGCATTGTTTCTTCGTAATTATCACCACCGCACATTTTAAATCCAAGACGCATATATTTAGAAATAACTTCTACCGGTCCATAGCGTAAAGCACTAAGTTCAACATAATGGGCATCTTTTTCGTTTAATTGTTTAAATAATTCCATAAACATCAAAGTAGCTTTTGCAGGTATCGGCTCATCCTTAGACTTTTGCCATCCAGCTACATAATTAACACTAAACTTTCGTGAACCTGCAGTATAATTCATTATTCCGCAAGGAACATTATTTTCTGCCAATAAAATAGATTTTTTATCACCTGAAATATTAGATTTTAAACCTTTTTCAATCATATCAAACCAAACTTTACGCCCTTGCTCATCTAAATTTGGAAACATCTTTTGCATATCCATATTATCAGCCAAAGAACGCAAGTATTCTGCATCAGTCGGTGTAACCTGATACAAATCATAATTAAATATTTTACCGGCACTACGTATATTAGCTTTTGCTATTGGTATCCCGCCAAATGTTGGTTGATTTTGAGTGACACTAGATATCATATACACATAAAAACCGGTAAAAATATTTTTTGCCGGTTTCTGCATTAACATATATTCAAATCTTTACAAACTAGTGATGACAATGCCCACAAGAATGACCTGCACCACGATGATGGTCACCGTGATGAGAACAATTAGCTGTTTTAACTTGCGGTAATTCACCTGCGATAAATAAATTAACTGCATCATCAGTATTCCCTTGAACCCCTGCATATAATTCAATACCATATTCGTTCAAAGCACCAATCGCACATCCGCCAATACCGCCACAAATAAGCACATTAGCTTCAATTTGTTTTAATACATCAGCAATAGCACCATGTCCGCTGCCATTAGTAGAAATAACAGATGCTTCAACTACTTTACCATCATCTATATCATAAACTTTTAATTCTTCTGTATGTCCGAAATGTTGAAAAACTTCACCATCTTGATATGTAACTGCTACTCTCATATAATCCTCCTTTTGTTCAATTATAACATTTTATGTAAACAAGGAGCAATAGACACGCATCTAATATTAAAAACTATAACAATCGTTCTCTATAATTTTTACAAATCAGCTATTTTATACTAGAATAGTTAAAAGGAGGAGTATCATTGAAAAAAACAATATCAGCCAAGAATGCAATAGAAATGATTAAAGACGGCTCATCAGTAATGATAGGCGGTTTCTTAAGTTGCGGTACTCCGGAAATTCTCGTAGAAGAACTTATTAACCAAAATAAAAAAGATTTGACAATGGTCACAAATGATACTTCATACCCTAACGCAGATAAGGGTAAATTGATTGTAAACAAACAGGTTAAAAAGGTTATTACAACTCACATCGGAACAAATCCTGAAACAGGTCGTCAAATGTATAATAACGAACTGGAAGTAGAACTTATTCCAATGGGAACATTTGTTGAAAAAATCAGAGCAAAAGGTGCAGGTTTAGGAGGAATCTTAACCGAAACAGGAATTGGTACAATTATTGAAAAAAACAAAGACATAATGGAAGTTGACGGTAAACGTTTCATATTTGAAAAACCATTAGGGGCAGACTTCGCATTGATATATGGAACAAAAGTAGACAAATTCGGAAACGTTGCGTATTACGGTACAACGAGAAATACAAATACTGTTATGGCAACAGCAGCTGATACTGTTATTGTTCAAGCCGAAGAACTTGTTGAATGTCTTGATCCGAATGAAGTGGTAGTTCCGGGACTATTTATTGATTACATTGTTGTAAAAGAGGACAACTAAATGACAGTAACAGCAGAACTTACAAAAGAACAAATCAAAGAAATTGTTGGAAAACGTGTAGCACAAGAGTTTAAACGTGGTGATGTTGTTACACTTGGTATTGGCTTACCAACAGAAGCCGCAAATTACGTATCTGACGATATGCAGATTATGCTTCAATCTGAAAACGGTTTTCTTGGGGTTTCTAAAAACGCAACAGAAGAAACAAAAGACGAAAGAATAATCAATGCAGGTGGAATTTTCGTAGAAGCACGCGAAGGCGCTTGTTTTTATGACTCTCAAATGGCATTCACAATGATGAGAGGCGGACACATTGATGCAACAGTACTTGGTGCTCTACAAGTTGATGAAGACGGAAGCATCGCAAACTGGCTTATCCCCAACAAATTTGCACCAGGTATGGGCGGAGCTATGGATCTGATTGTTGGTTCTAAAAAAGTTATCGTTGCAATGGAACATTTATCAAAAGGACAGGTTAAAATAGTTAAGAAATGCAATTTACCTTTAACTGCATACAAACAAGTTGATATGATAATTACAGAACGCTGCGTTTTTGAAATAAAAGAAAATGGATTGTTACTAACAGAAATCAACCCTATGTTTAGCATTGAAGATATTAAAAACTCTGTAACAGCAAGCTTTACAGTAAGTGACAACTTAAAAACAATGATTGTTTAATATTAAGTTTTGTAACACATTTAAAAAAGTTGGGCAATCGAAATTTTTCAGGAACATTATTCACCTTGTAAGATTAAAATGTAGAAAGAAGGTCAGTAATGAATTTAGGTATCAACGCAGCAACTCCAAACTATAATTGTCAAAGAAAAAACAGTCCAAACTTTGGTATGGCTGTTTTAGTAGATAAAAACGCACTTCCTGTTTTAAAAAATCAAGCTATGAAATTAAGCAACAAAGCCGGTAAAAATGGTACCACAAGTGCTTATGAAAATTTATGGAATCAAATAAACGAAAGCATTGACAGACAAAAAGATAATCCTGTAAATATTATCCTTAAAAAAGTTTTTGGCAGAAATGCTATTCAAGCAGTAGTTGTTGACTCAACAGCAGAAACAGCTGTTAAAAACAAAAAATTCTCACAAGGAATTTTCAGCAGAAGCGGCAATATGAAATGTTTAGAACAAGCTGAAGAACACGCAAACAAACTAAACGATGCAAACGCAAGAATTTCTGAATTCAATCTAGCAACAAAAGCTGACTACAAAGCTGGAGCAAACGCTGCAGCAGCAGAATAATAAAAGATACCAAATAATAAACAAAAAAAGAGCCTGTAAAATACAGGCTCTTTTTTATTATCTGTAAACATTTGTAACAAAAACGGAAAAATTCAAGGTTTTTATTAAAGATTTATTAGAAGGGAGCCGTAGTTACATAATGTAATTAGGGAATGTAATTTATGTCAGAAATGTTTAACAACAATTTTAATACAGGTGATTCGTCAGCATCATACAGTAACCAATATCCTGTATCAAATAATAAAGTTGACAGAACCAACGGCGGTACAGTCCAATATTCTCATAATTGGAAACGTGCACCACGTCCATTCGGCTTAAATGTTCGAGTACCGCATAATCCTATTGGGGTAAGAACTCAAACTCTAATTAAAAAGACTTTACAAGAACTAGCTATTGCGCCAATCAAACCAGTAATAGACTATTTCAAAACAAACGAAAATATCTTTAATGGAAACGTAGCAGCTGAAATTTCAAGCTTGCAAAAACAACAACAAATCACTGTTAAATTGTTGGAAGATGCAGATGAAGTTGTTATGCACACAGATGTTCCAAGTTTCATGATGGATATGTAAAACGAATTTAAAAAACTTTCTTTATAATTTTCCCTTCTTTAAGACAGGCAAGGATATCCTTAGCCTGTTTTTTATATTATTTTTGTGTGGAAATATTTTTTCTTATAGATTTTATAATATCACTATACATCTTTAATTCTTGCTCACTAAAAGTTTTAACCATATTCATAAATGTTCGAAGAGCAGAACTCTCTTCTTTATCATTATTGATATCAAAATCAGATATATTCACATTCAAAACTTTAATCAAACTTACAAAAGTCATATATGTCGGATAATTTAAACCTGCTTCAATCCTTGATATTTGTTTTTCGTTCAAGCCGACTTTTTCTGCAAGTTCAAACTGCGTCAGGTTCATATCTTTTCTATATTTTTTAAATATTTGACCAATTTTCTTTTTATCTGTTTCAAGTAACATATATATACCCTTATTATGTTGTCTAATTTTAAGACCTATATATCACTTTTAAAACAACACACATGTCTTAATTCTAATTGACAAATAAGACATGGATGTACTATTATAAAAATTAGAAATAAGAGGAAAGAAAATGAATAAACAAAGAATCGCATTTGTCACAAAAATATATACAGACAGTAATTTTAAATCAGGCGGCGTAAAACTAAATTTTTTATTACTTGAAAAACTATATAATTATGGGTATTCCATTGACCTATTTACATCAAAAAATACAAAGATAAATCATAATATTTTCAATAATATATATTCAATAGATGAGTTTAATAATCTAAAAGAAAACTACGAAATAATACTATCAGATAAAGCTGTTGTACCATCCAATATAACTTATATACATGATCACAGTTACCCATACAGGGTAACAAAGATGTCCGGTAAAATATCACATTTTTTCTATAAAATATTTAATAAGAAAAAACATAACAAAAGATTAAACGAGTATATAAAAACAAAAGAAAATATCTTGCAAACAGACAAAATCATTGTATCATCAAATGTTTTAAAACAAGATATGATAGATAACTATAATGCAAAAGAAGAACAACTAATAATATTACCGCCACCAATAGAAAAATATCCTGACTCAAACAGAGAGAAGCACAATCCATTTGTATTTGGAATTTCAGCGATTGGATTCAATAGAAAAGGTGGTTATATCCTGCTAAAAGCTATTAAACAACTTAAAAAAATAAGACAAGATTTCAAAGTAGTGTTTATATACCCTTCAAAAAATTTAGGAGTAACGTTAACTCAGAAATTTTATGGCATTGAAAAGTTTTGCGAAATTATACCGGTACAAAAGGATATGAATAAATTTTATAACTCAATAGATTGTCTTTTAATGCCGTCAATTATTGAACCGTTTGGAATGGTAGCATCAGAAGCATTAAGCACAGGATGTCCGGTTATTACAGGAAGTCACTGTGGAGCCGCAGATTATATAGAAGATGCACAAAACGGATTTACTTATGATTATTCAAAAAAATCAATAAAAGGACTGGTAAAAGCTATGTCAAAAATGATTGATATGACAGCGACTGATTTATCAAACATGTCTGTATTTTGTAAAAAATCTGTAGAAGAACAATCAGAAGAGATTTTTGTTTCTAAGTTTATAGAAATAATGAATACCTTACAAAAGAAAGAAACAATATTATAACAATCTAATATCTTATTTTGGCATCATCATAAAGTTTTACGGTGAATGTAGTATTCGCAGGTATAATCAGACTTCCGCCTTTACCTAACAATGCAGTAACAGGGGAAGTTAAAGTACTAGCACATGCAGCTACACAACCACCAAGATAAGGAAATGGAGATAGAATAATTGCAGGACCGTTATCAGCTAAACGAGAAGCTGTTTTGGACCATTGAGAGAATTTCTTTTGACCCCATTTTGCTTTTTTACAGGTTGTTTTCCAATATGTATGATTACCTTTCAAATTACTAAAATGAACTCTATCCGTTTTTATCTTTATTATTCCTGCATTTATTGGTTGATTATAACCATTTATTTCCGCAGATACAATTCTAAATGCAACTAACCCGCCATTACAAGAAAGCTGTGGTCTATGTGAATCAATAACTTTTGCGGTAAATTTTGTTTTTGCCGGTATTTTGAAATATGGCGTATGAATTTCTTGTGTACTTCTAAAAACTATTGTCTGACCGGCACACATATAATCCGTGATTTTTGTAGAGTTTACCATACGAATCTGCGTGCCTTTTGCAAGCTGAACAGTTCTGTATTTTGGTTGTGATTTTACTACTGTTTTAACATCAGTTTTAGATTTAGTTTCTTTTGTAGATGTTGCCGTCTTAACTTTAGATTTAACAACTGTTTCATCAATAATCAAATCTGATACTTTAATATCATTACAAGGGATTATTGCATCAGAATTAGGACATTTGCCACTATATTGTAAATTTAACGGAGCAACGGTAGAACTAAAAGCCTTAGATGGTAACGCAGGAACACTTGGCAACGTAGTTTTTTGTATAATAGGAGTTGTTACCGCTTTTTGTTCTACAACAGGTGTAGTCAGAACTGCAGGAGTTGGTTCAGGAGCTATTATTTGTTCTTGCTTGGTATTATTAACTTCAATCTGTTTAAACGTAGAACTCTGTGGTAGTACTTCTTTTTGAACAGGAACGGTTTTGGTTGTTTCTGTAGGTTTTGCAGTACTATAATTCTTTCTGGAACTGTCATTAACAGTTGAATCAAAATCCAATGCTAACACAGGCATTGTTAATAATGCCTGTGTTAAACACAATATAAAAATCTTTTTCAAATTATTTTGCAAGATATTCATTTATAGCTTTAGCTGCCTTTTTCCCTGCACCCATAGCATTGATAGCATTTGAAGTACCAACCGGAGCTACATCACCACCTGCAAATATCTTTGGAACAGATGTTTCACGTGTTTCTTCATCAACAGTGAAATAACCACGTTTATCAGTTACAAAATCAATACCATCATCATGAGCAGAAGATTGAATGATTGGGTTAGGACCTGTTCCTAATGCAACAATAACAGTATCAACATCAAGAACAACATATTCACCTGTACCTACAGGTTTTTGTCTGCCTGATTCATCAGGTTCACCCAATTCACAGATTTCAAACTTCATGCCATCAACATATCCGTCTTTATCTAAGATTTCAACAGGAGCATGTAAGAACTTAAATATAACGCCTTCTTCTTTTGCGTGTCTAATTTCTTCTAAACGAGCAGGTAATTCTTTTTCAGTTCTTCTATAAACAATATAAACTTCTTCAAAACCTACACGAACAGATGTTCTTGCAGCATCCATAGCAACATTACCACCGCCGATAACAGCAACTTTTTTACCAACCTTAAGCGGTGTAGCAGTAGATTCATCATTTGCTTGCATAAGGTTTACACGAGTTAGGAACTCATTGGCAGAAAATACACCGTTTAAGTTTTCACCAGGTATTCTCATCATTTTAGGAAGCCCTGCACCTGAACAAATAAATATTGCATCAAATCCATCTTCTTGTAATTGTTTAAGTGTAATAGATTTTCCAACGATAACATTCTTTTTGAATTCTACACCCATTTTTTTAAGGTTTTCAATTTCTTTATCCAAAACCACTCTAGGTAAACGGAATGGAGGGATACCATATCTAAGCACACCGCCAAGTTTATGAAGAGCTTCAAAAACAACTACTTCGTGACCGGCTTTTCTAAGGTCAGATGCTGCAGTAATACCTGCACAACCGGAACCGATAACAGCAACTTTTTTACCTGATGGTTTAATTTCTGTTTCTTTAGCATTTGTATTGTCACCGACATATCTTTCCAATGCACCAATAGCAACAGCTTCGCCTCGAATACCAAGAACACAATTACCTTCACATTGTCTTTCCTGAGGACAAACACGGCCGCAAACAGATGGTAACATACTTGTTTGACGTATAATTTCGCCTGCTTTTTCAAGGTCACCGTTTTTAACTTCTTGTATAAAATTAGGTATTTGAATATTTACGGGACATCCTTTCACACAACGTGGATTTTTACAATTCAAACATCTTGATGCTTCAGCCTGAGCTTGTTCAGGAGTGAAATTTTCTTCAACAGCATCAAAGTTACTTCTACGCTGAATTTTATCTTGTTCTTTTGGGTGCTGACGTTCCATAATTATACCTCTTCTTTTTTCATAATACTTCTATTCTTACCTTCTATACTAATCAAAAGTAC
>JAMPEO010000027.1 GCA_023665105.1 Candidatus Gastranaerophilales bacterium
ATAGTGTGAAAGCAGGGTCGGGAAAATGGTAGTTTCATACACAAAAAATTATGGATACACAGACGCATACGCCAATAAAAACATCAATAACCTAACTACCAACGGTGATGGTGGAGGTAATGGAGGCGGCGGTGCTTTCTTTAAGATGTTTGAAGAACAAGAAACAGAAGAAAGTAAAAAAGCACTCGACAAAGATAAAGACCTTGTTGATGACATTATGAACATGTCAAACGGATATTATCCTAACAATAATATCATCAGAGACTATATTGATAACTCTCTGCTTTTAAACACAGAGCAAGTTGCTTGTACAAATATTACACAACATATTGCGTTAAAAAGTAATGTACGTGAAACTCTGAAGTTTTTAAACTTACAAGCTGCAAAAAGTATGGTTAATTCTAAAAAAAGAAATTATACATATCAAAGCACTCCTAAACAATATACAACAATACCAAAACAAAATACTATTGAAAATAAAGCTGTTTCACAAACTAATAATTTTTTTGAAGCAAAGTTAAACAACCCTGCTCAGAATTTTTTCATTCAGTAACTTTATTTACCCTCAACAGCTATTAATGTTATAATACTCTTGTATTTTAATAAGAGGAGGAATTATTATGGCAGATTCATCAAAATTATTAGCAACTGTTGAAAGAAGCGAAAGAGAAAGATTACAAATAGCTATCAATGAATATAAAGGTAGAAGTTACTTAGATATGAGAATATTTTACACTACTGATGGCGGTGAAACTTGGAGACCAACTCAGAAAGGTGTAACTTGTGCTCCTGAAGGACTTGAAACACTAAGAGATGCTGTAGAAGAAGCAATGAAAGAATTTATGGCTATAGAATAATGAATTACGCCAGCGTCCTTGTTAATATTAAAGGATTAGGAGTTAAAACATATAGTTATTTAATTCCTGATGAAATAAAGGATAAAACTAAGATAGGTCAAGCGGTTCTTGTACCGTTTGGCCGTCAAGGTTTGATAAAAGCCTTTATCGTTGGATTTTCTGACTATATTGAAGAAGGTATCAAAGCAAAAAAAATCAAAGAAATCCTTGAAGAGAAACCCCTATTCACGCTCAAGTATTTTAAACTTCTCGAATGGGTAGCCAACTATTATTGCACGGACATTATTAACGTACTAAATTTAGCTATCCCTATGAAACTTATTGATAAAACAGCCAAGACAGCTTATTCTGTAGAATATATAAAATCAGAAGGTGCAACAAAACGTCAACAAGAAATACTTGAGAAGCTAAAAGAACAAGGGAAGGCTCCTTTAGCACAATTTGAAAGCCAAGCTAAAACAACAAGAGCAACGATGAAAAAGCTAGAACAACTAGGCTGCTTAAAAATTTCTATAGACAATATCTACAGAAATCCACTTAACATTTTTAAAGACCAAAAGCTTGAACAACTATCCGAACTATCAGGAGAGCAAAAAGAGGCTTACGAAGGTATTAAATCTAAATTAAAATCACCAAATCCAATTTTATTACACGGTGTAACTGCATCAGGAAAAACAGAGGTTTATTTCAAACTTATCAAAGACACAATAGATTCCGGGAAAAATGTTTTATTTTTAGCACCTGAAATAGCTCTAGCATCACAATTAACACAACGTATTGCCAGAAAATTTGGAATAAATGATGTTGCTATCTGGCACAGCAGTATTTCCGACGGTGAAAAATATGACGTTTGGAACAGATTATACAACAACGAAATAAAAATACTTGCAGGAGCTCGTTCAGCTGTCTTTGCACCACTGCAGAATATTGGCTTAATAATCATTGACGAAGAGCACGAAAGTGCATACAAGCAAACAAACCCTGCACCACGTTACGATGCAAAAGTTGTTGCCAAAAGGCTTGCACAATTCCACAATGCTCCACTAATTTTAGGTTCAGCAACACCGGATGTTGCAACGTATTATTATGCTTCAAATAACAATACACTCTTTGAAATACCGCATAGGTTCAACAACTCACCTATGGCAAAAATTGATATTATCAATATGCAAGAATATGCCAGACCTGCGTATAGAGGAGTGATATCCAAACCGCTTCAAACAGCAATAGATGAAACATTAGAAAACAAACAACAAATAATAATTTTAATAAATCGAAGAGGTTTTTCAACTTCAACACAATGCAAAGCTTGCGGAAAAGTAATTGAATGCCCTAATTGTGCCATACCGCTCATCTGGCATGCCAGAGAAAAAGTTTTAAAATGCCACTACTGCAACCACGAAGAAGATTTTCCTAATGTATGTCCTGATTGCGGAAGTGATGCACTAAAAAATACAGGATTAGGTTCTCAAAAAGTTGAGATTCTATTAAAAGATTTATATCCTAACGTAAATATAGAACGGATAGATAGTGACGTGTTAACAAAGAAAAATGCACACATAGAGATTCTTAATCGTTTTCAAAACAAAGAAATTGATATATTGATTGGTACACAAATGATAGCAAAAGGTTTAGACAACCCTAATGTAACACTTGTTGGTGTAATTAGTGCAGATTCAACTTTTAATTTGCCGGATTTTCGTGCCGCAGAACGAGGATTTCAATTACTTACACAGGTAGCAGGAAGAGCCGGAAGAGGAGAATACACAGGACGGGTTCTATTCCAGACATACAACCCTGACTTCTATGCCTTAGATAGTGCAAGAGAACAAGATTATAAAAAATTCTTCAATACAGAAATAAAAGCACGGCAAGAATTTATCTACCCGCCATTTACACAAATAATAAGAGTTATATTAAGCAGCGACAATAATGATAGAGCAGAAAAATCTATAGAACAAATTAGTGACAGACTCGCTGAACTAATCGATAAATACGGATTTGACGAATATCTGGAACTATTAGGTCCCTCAAATTGTGTTATTGAAAGAATAAATGGTTTATATAGATATCAAATATTATTGAAAAATAAACTACATAACAAAGGACATCAGTTTATATCAAAATTCTTTAAATCAATAAAACTTCCAAAAGATATAAGAATGGCAATAGATGTTGATCCGATAGATATCTTGTAAACTACGCATCTAATACATCTTGAACAGAAAAATTACCATTTGAATCATCATCATAATCATCTTCTATTTGTAATTCATCATCCATTGGTGGTTGTTGTGCATAAGACATTTCTGGTTCCATATTTTGAACACCCATAGGCTCCATTTGTTCAGGAACATCTTCTTCCAGAGGTTCTGCCTGAGCACGCAACTCATCCATCTGTGATTTTATTTTAGAATATTCTATTTGAACTTTTTCCAATGGAAGTGTTAAAGATTGATGATTTGTTAATGCAGCCTCTAACGCTTTTTCATAATTAACCAAATCACCTTGTATTTTAAATATTTGTGATAAAGTGTACAACAAGTCTGCATTTTGAGCATTATTTTCAAGAGCCGGCATTAAAACATCCATAGCTTCAGTATAACGCAACTGAACAACATATATTTGAACCATCAACATAATGGCTTTAATATCATGAGGATTGTATTGAAGGGTTTGCCTTAAACATTGAAGTGCTGCCTCTGTATTTCCTTCTTCATAAGCTATTGCACCTATATTATAATATGCCCAACTATAATCAGGGGCTATTTCCAATACCCTTTGATACTCATGCACTGCTAACTCAGATTGTCCAAGCAGTTTCAATACATTTGCAAGATAAAAATGCCCAAATATATCATCAGGATTGAGTTCAATAGTTCTTTGAAAATATTCTATAGCTACCTCATATTCTTCTTTATTAAAAAAGCACAATCCAAGATTGAAGAATGTATTAGAATCATCTTTATCTATTTCAACAACATGTTTAAGAGCCACAATAGCTTTGCCATACTCTTTCATCTCAATATATGTAAGCCCTAAATTATAATAAAAATCTGTTTCCGGCGAAATAACTATAGCCCGCAAATATGCCCTTTCAGCCTTTTCATATTCACCAAGCTTTTCATAAGCAATCCCCAAATTATATAATAATTCAGCATTTTCTGGAAAAGTTCTTACTAAATAAAGTAAATTTTGTTTTGCTTCTTCATTAAAACCATTATCAAGCAAAACAATAGACAATGTTCGTCTTGCTTGAAAATTATATGGGTCATCTCTTAATATCGCCTGAAGCTCTTCAATTTCATCACTCATAAACTAATCATAACAAATTATAGATTTCTTATCAAGATTTTATGTTAGTTTCTATATCTATTGGCTGAAATTTTATCGAATATGCTTTTTTTCTTATATAATATGTGGTAAAATTAACTTATTATAGAAAAAGAATAGAGAAAGGCATCATTATATGCGTGAACTTATAAAAAAAGAACAAATAGTTACAATAATCCCACACGATTTTAAAGATACAAACAAAGGAAAAGTAACCGATGTTTCTATGGATGGTTTTACAATGCAATTAAAATACACTCCTAAAGGATTATTAAAACAAAACATTTGCGACTTTTATTCTCTTACAGATAACGGATATCTTTATTTTGAATCACATATCAAAGATGTTAAAGGTAATAAAGTGTCTATTGCCAATCCTAAAAAACACCGTTTTCTACAACGTCGTAAGTTCACTCGTATTAAATTCATTGAAGACCTTGAACTTAGCTATAATGATGTTACTCACCACGTTCAGACACTCGACCTTTCTGCAGGTGGTATGAAACTTAAAACAAAAGAAAATGTTAATATTGAATATGCATATAGAGTATGTATCAAATTAAATGATGAAATTGAAGTTAATTGTAAATATCAACTAATTCGTGTTGAAAAAAATAATGACGGTTATTACATAATCTCAGGACAATTTACAAATTTAAGTAATGTTGATAAAATGTCATTAGTTCATTTTTGTATGAAAAAGAGTATGGAAACAGCTAATAAATAGAGATTATACAATGAGTTTCAAAGAACTATTTAGAAAAAATAATAATAAAACTCTATTTACAACTCCATCGCATTCACAAAAATTTTGTATTTTACACAAATTTAGACAATTTTATAAATATGATATATCAGAAACAGATGCTCATAATCCTGAATTAGCATTGCTTGCTGCACAAGATAGAGCAACAAAAATATATGGAACAAAACAAACATTATTCCTGACAAATGGGTCATCATCAGGAATAATAACTGCTGTGCTTGCAACATGTTCAAAAACTGATAAGGTTCTTATTTGGAAGAATGCACATAGATGTCATAAAAATGCTGTTGAACTAGCGGGAGCAACACCATTATTTTACGACATTCCACAAAATACTGAATGGGGAATTCCAGATAAAATTTCTAATGATGTTATTGAAAAACATCTAAAAGAACAAGACATAAAAGCAGTAATAATAACCTCTCCCAGCTATGAAGGCATTGTTTCTGATATTAAAACATTAAAAGATATCTGTAAAAAATATAATACATACCTAATTGTTGATGAAGCACATGGTGCTCTATATCCATTTAGCGATGAATTACCAGAAACAGCCATAAAATATGCCGATATTGTTGTTCAATCTTTACACAAGACTGCAGGAGGACTAAATCCAACAGCATTAATTCATTCAAATATTGATATTGATTTAATACCGGCTTTAGAAAAAATAACAACAACATCACCATCATATCCATTATTAGCCAGCATTGAAGCCAATATAAATTATCTACATTCAACAAAAGGGAAAAGAAAACTTCAAATTTTAATAAATGATTTAAAGAATTTAAGAAATATTTGTCCAAATATTGATTTTTATGGAGATGATATAACAAAAATTCTCATAAAAAAAACCGGTTTAACCGGTGAAGAACTATCAGAAATGTTCTTTGAAAAATATAGTATTGAAGACGAAAAAACAAATAACATCTCAACTATGTTATTATGCGGTATTGGTACGACATCAAGCAAATTAAAAAAGCTTGCCAATATCCTTAGCAAGCTTTAATAAATTTTATTTTAACTAATTTTAGTTATACTCTAAGTTAATCTGAGAGAATTGAACAATCTTGTTACGTCCTCTATGTTTTGCATTATACAAAGCATGTTCTGCATATCTGATTAAAGTGTTTGCATCTTCATGAACATTTTCCATACAAGGGAATGTTGCAATACCACCGGAAATAGTAACCTGATGACGTTCATCTTCACCTGCTGGAATGAATTCCATCTTTTCAATTTCTCTTCTAAAACGTTCTGCATATATGAATGCATTATCTTCAGAAGTATTAGGAAGAATCAATAAGAATTCTTCATCACCATATCTTGTAACTATATCTTCTTTTCTAACTGAAACATCAAGTTTACCGGCAATATTACGTAATAAAATATCACCCCACTCATAACCATACATATCATTTACTGCTTTAAAGAAGTCTAAGTCAAACAAAATACAAGATACTTTTGTTTTATAACGTCTTGAACGAGAAATCTCTGCTTCAAGAGCTTCTTGTAAATATTTTCTGTTATGTAAACCTGTTAATTCATCAGTTGTACTAACTTCCATCATTCTTGATTTATAATAACTAATTTTAAGTAATGCTTTAGCTCTTACTAATAATTCATCTTTATCAACAGGAGAGCTAATAAAGTCATAGCCTTCTGCTCTTACTATTGTATTAAATCTTTCGCCAACAAACAATAACGGACAAATAAATTTTGTTGTCATAAGAATATCATTTAAATTATCAACATCTTCAACAACAATCAATGATGGATTAAGCATTGAATGTTCTCTCATAATAGAACCATCTTCAACCCTAATAGATGCTTCATCTATTTCTGATAAAATTGTTGCTAAATTAGTAGATTTATTTTTTGAGTAAATTACAATATTTGTCATATCTATAGTACCTCTTCTTGATATGTTGATTATACCATAATATGTAGATATAAACAACGCTTTAAATAAAAAAGGCACTAACTTTAAAAGTTAGTGCCTTTTCATTGTATATTTTAGAACTATTTAACGGTGTTGAATCTATCTGTAATAGATACGGTACCATCTTCAGTTCTGAATACAGTCTTAGCAATTTTCTTAGCTAATACTGATTGTTCATCGTCATCATCATCAGCCGCAAATGCGATAGGTGTGAATGATTGAGCCATTGCGGTGCTTACTCCTGATTGAGACAAGTTGTTAAGAGCTTTTAGAACTTCTGAAACGATTCCGTTATCACCAAGATCTATACCGTTAACAATAACTTTACCATTTGTATCACCGATATCAACTTTACCACCTGCATTGATATTGATAGAACCTTTACCATCGTTATCATCATCAGCAGTTAAGTCATCAACTGTTACATCGCCACCAGCATCAATATTGATATCGTCACCAGCAGTGATATCTTTTCCGTCAACATCTCCACCTGCATCGATGTCTACATTTTTACCGCTTCCGCCTTCAAGATCAACATTGCCACCAGCATTGATATTTAAGTCACCGTGACCATCATCATCTTTATCAGCGTTAAGGTCTTTACCTGTAACATCATTACCTGCATCGATATTGATATCGTTATCAGCATTTACGTCTTCTGCATTTACGTCATTACCAGCGTTAATGTTAACATTACCGTTATCATCACCTTTAGGACGATTTTCGTCTTCGTGAGCAGTAACATCTTTAACGTTAGCGTCGTTATCAGCATCAACGTTTACATTGTTACCTTCACCGCCAGTTAAATCAACATTGTTACCACTGATATTTAAGTCACCTTCACCATCATTATCTGCGTCTGCAATTAAATCAGTTCCGGTAACATCACCGTCTTTTGCTTCAATGTTAATATCATTATCAGCATCAACGTCATTTGCATTTATATCACCATTTTCAGATGTAATATTAACGTTACCGTTATCATCGCCTTTAGGACGATTTTCATCTTCATTGGCTTTGATGTGATCTACATCTACATCACCTTTTGCGTTAATGTCAACGTTATTACCTTCACCACCATCAACAGTCACTTTGTCGCCGTTAATGATTAAATCACCTTTACCATTTTTATCAGCATCAGCAATTAAGTCTTTACCGTCAACATCGCCTTTAGCGTTGATGATAACATCATTGTCACCGTGAATACCTTTTTCACCATTTTCAGTATCAGGATTTACAGTAACATTTCCACCTTCAGATGTAATTGTTACATTACCACCTTTATTACCACCGTCTTTATTTTCGTGAGCATCGATATTCTTAACTTCAACATCACCTTTACCTGTAATGTCAACGTTATTACCTTCGCCACCATCAACAGTGACTTTGTTACCGTTAATAATTAAATCACCTTTACCATTACCATCAGCATCAGCAATTAAATCTTTACCGTTAACATCGTTTCCTGCTGTAATTTTAACGTCATTGTTACCTTTAACGTCATCAGCATTTACATCGTTACCAGCTTTAATATCTACATCATTATTAGCAACGATATCTTTAACAGTCACGTCAGATTTGTCACCATTACCATTGATAGTAACATTTTCACCACTACCACCGGTAACATCAACATTACCTTGACCATTGATTGTTAAATCACCGATTCCATCTTTATCACCGTCTGCAATTACGTTTTCAACAACTGCGTTACCGCCTGTTGTAATAGTTACGTCATCTGCACCGGTTACATTTTTAACGATTGCATCAACACCTGAAGTAATATCTACGTTTTCACCTTGTGAGTTACCAACTTCAACATTACCCTTGCCGTTGATTGTTAAATCGCCAATTCCATCACCATTTGCATCCGCAATGATTTGGTCAGCAATTACATTACCACCTGTTGTGATTGTAACATCATCTGCACCTTTTACATCTGTAACTGTTGCATCTTTATCAGCAGCTATTGTAACATTTTGACCGTTTGAACCGGTTACTTCTGCGTTACCTTTACTGTTGATTGTTAAATCACCAATATTATCTTTGTTACCATCTGCAATTACGTTTTCTACAACTGCGTTACCACCTGTTGTAATTGTAACGTCATCTGCACCGGTTACGTTTTTAATGATAGTATCAACACTTGATTCAGTTGTAATATTTGAACCAGTTGCACCATCAACATTGATATTCTTAGCAGCAAGCGAAATATCACCAACACCGTTACCATCTGCATCAGCAGTTAAACCTTTTGCAGTGATTGTTTCACCAGCTTTAGCTGTAATATCTGTATCAGCAATTATATTATTCATTGTTATTGAACCATTTTCTGAATTCAAATTAACGTTACCTCTAACATCATTTGTATCAGTAGCAGGCTTTTTAACAGTTATATCATTTAATGTAATATCACCAGTAGATGATAATGTTAGATTTTCTAAAGAGTCAGTAGCAACTTTTAATGTAGTATTTCCTGCATCAGAATTAACATTGATAACTGATGTATCAATAGTTAAGTTTAAGTCGCCGTTTTCAGTTTTAGAAGCCACTGAAATAGGACCACATTCATCTACAGTTTTACCGATTTTTTCAACCATATTTTCACCGGTAAATGGTCCAGTAACAGCTTTATAGTAATCAGAAGTACCGTTAGCAGCATTACCATCTAATTGAACAATAACACCGTTATGAGCACTTAAGTTGATATTATCAGATACTAATTTACCATTTACAGCGTCTGATTTTGCTTCAACGATTGAACAAGTTTTTGAAGTCAAGTTAATTGCATCAGCAGTAACAACGCTTGAGTAACCGATAGTACCATTGATATCTGCATCTAATGTACCTGCAACATTGATGCTGCCAGGAACTAGAGTTGCATCTGTTTCATAGTAACCTAGTACTAAAGATTCTGATGTAATGCCTAAGTCACCATCAAAAGAACTATCACCAGCAATTCTTACAGAACTTGTAGTGTTAATTTCTGTATCACCAAGAGCAACATCTGTTAATCTTACTGAACCTTTTGATTCAAGAGTAGCATCACCAGAATTAACATTTCTGAAGTTTATATAGTTAACACTATCTGCTGCAATAGTACCGCCAATAATAGTATCATTTACAGAGATACCGTAACCTTCTTTATCTTTAACAGCATCTTTAAGTGTAGCATTACCTGTAATACTTGAATCATAAATACCGATATATGCAGCATCTACGTCAAGATTGTTACCTACATTAAGATCTGTAATAAATACATATTGAGAATTGATATCTACATTGTTACCAACAGTACCTGAAATATCAGTTCTGTCAACAACAGTATTGATTGTTAAATCACCTGTTAAATCAACATTACCTTTGAATGCACCGTATGTATCAATGTTTGCTGAACCGCCAGCCAATGAAACTTGACCTTTTTCAAATTGTGATACGAATTCAGTTGTAACATCACCGTTAATCATACATTGGAAATAATCAGATGTACCATTAGCAACATTAGCATTTAAACCAACAATTTCACCCTTATCAGCTTTTAGAGTAATGTTATCAGCAATAAGCTTACCGGTAACTTTCTCAGAATTAGCTGAAAGAATTGAAGATTCTTGAGTTGTAAGAGAAATAGTTTTTGCAGTAACTGTATCTGAATAACCGATTGTATTTACAATATCAGCAACCAAATCACCTGTTACATTTAAAGTACCAGCAACAACTTTTCCGTTTGATTCATAGTAACCCATATTTAATGAATGACCTTTCATAGTCAAATCACCATCAACATTTGTACCACGACCAATTCTTATAAAACCATTTGCTGTCGTAATATCTGTAGTACCAAGATTTGAACCTTCAACTCTTACATAAGAATTATTTTCAGATGTACTTGTTGAAGTCAAACTTGTTTTACCAGCAGTTGAACCGGTAACAGAAACAAAGTCAGCACTGTTAACATTTAAACCTTTAAAGTTAGATGATATAATTTGTACACCATAACCATCTTTGGCATTATCAACAATATAAGCATCATCTAAAAATTTAGAAGTTGAAATCTTAACATAAGCACCTTCAAGATTAGATGAACCATCAATAATTGAACGGAATACATAGTTATCATAATATGCATTCATACTTAAGTCACCGCCGATATTAAGTGTTGCAGTACCCATATCATTTAAGTGAATAGAACCCATATTAGATACTAAGCTTGTATCACCTGTAATCTTACCACCATTTCTAAGTAGCACATCAGCAGATGCTTCAGCAACCAAATCACCTGTTATATCAGCCTTATTAACTTGAATACCTAAATCAGATGTAAGTTTCAAAGCACCATCTTGAGTTGTAATAGCAGAATTAGCAACTGACAAAGAATAGTTACCTGTAAATTTTACATCTTTTGTAGAACCGTCATCTGCAACCATTTTATGAGATGCTACGAAATTAGCACCGTCTGTAGTTGACAAAACAATTCCGTTAGCATTGCTGGAAGATAATGTTGAACTATCAACCAAAATGCCTTGAGAAATAATATTGATATCAGCAGCTGCGATATTTGAAGAATCAGAAATAACAACAACTGCAACAGCATCTCCATAATCTGCCAGATTAAGATTCAATTTATCAAAGTCAGTTGAATCATCGATTTGAAGAGCAGTTAAATCTTTTGTAGTTAATACCAAACCGCCAAGAGATTCAAATTTTCCACCTTGGAAAAGAATACCGTTAGGGTTGGAAATAATAATTTTACCACTATCAGCTTTAATAGTACCGGCAAATTTTGAAATACTTGTACCAACAACATTGTTCAATACACCAAAATTACCATTTTTAAAATATAAAGATTGATTTTTATAAACATTAAGTTTATCCCAATCAATTCTTGTATTATTGTTGAAATGTAATGTAGCATTGTTTAAAGCTGCATCAGTTTCAATTTTAGTTAAACCCGCAGTATGCCCTTTAATATGAGCACCTGTAAGTACATTCTTGTCCGCAAACATACCTGTTTGTAATACATCAGCAAACGACATTTGTAACCCAGTAAATGCGATACAAATAAATGCTGACAACATTCTTGTCGTTAATTTTTTCATGTAAACACCTCTTATACTTACTATTTATATATTATTCCCAGTCTATACTGACTACGTCAGCATACCCATTCTAACATATCAAAATTCGTAAAGATTATTTTTTGTTAAAATATCTCGTTTTTCTTAATATTTTGTAATATTCGGTTATAAGCCTACTATCAGAGGATTACAGACCTGTGAATAATTAGTATTTTTTGTAAAAAAATATTAATTATTATTTGTAGCATGAATAATTTTACTCTATTTACCCCCCAATAGTGGAATTTTTTAATAGAAATTTACGGTTAAAGTATAGATGTTACAAGTAATTAGAAGGGATTTGTCATGTTGAAACATATAAAAAGTATATCAGTTTTGTGCTGCGTACTAATGTTCGCACAGGTTGGATTTGCACAGGATAAAATCGGAGTAGTCGATATTCAAACTATAGTCAATAGTTCAAGCGAAGTTAAAGCACTTAAACAAGAACATAATTCACAAATACAATCTCTAAATAAAATAGTATCAGACGCACAAACAGCCATAGCAAAAGAAACAGATCCGCAAAAGATTGTAATGCTTCAAGATAAATATGCACAGGATTTTAACAATAGAAAAGAAAGTATCGATAATCAATATAAATCAAAACTTTCATCTATTGAAGAAAGATTAAAACAACAAATAGCAGCAAGTGCAAAAAAGAATAATTATGACTATGTCTTTGCAAAAAGTGTAGTATTTTACGGCGGAGATGATATTACAAATATAATCTCAAAAGATATAAGATAATAAGTTCGTGCTAAAATAATTCTATGAAAAGAATTATTTTGGCATCAAACTCTCCAAGAAGAAAAGAACTGCTTAAACGAGCAGGGATAGATTTTGAAATAATCCCATCAAGTTATGAAGAGGTTCTTGATAACAGAGAGTTTTCATACAAAAAGATTGAAAATCTTGCATATA
>JAMPEO010000028.1 GCA_023665105.1 Candidatus Gastranaerophilales bacterium
GCTCCACGTTACGAGTTTCGCTATCGCTCACTCTACCGAAAAACCGCAAATTTGACATTGAGCCTCTTTTACATTCTCGGCTCACTCCGTTATCGCCGACTTTTTTTATTTTAACTGTCATTCTGAACTTGTTTCAGAATCTGTATCTGAATACCCCAGTAATAGATTATTTTATACTCTTACAGATATGTTACGACATGTTACAACATGTTTACTTGTTGAAATTGGAGCTTTTGAAAATACTTTTATATATTAGAGAGCAAAAATAAGGTTTACTATGGCACCATTAACTATTGATGATGATAGATTAAGACGTCGACTCGATGAGGATAACCCTAGAGTTGGTTCGATGCCGCCCGGAGGCGTAAGTGGCACAGGTGGACAGCCTGGTGGCGATGCCGGTTGGGGTGCCAAATATGGTGTATCGAATGATGCATCTGTTTGGAGTGTTGATCCAAGCAAAGTAGGTAGTTCCGGTAGCTCTTCAGGTGTGACAGCTGCAAGACGTACTAATGAAGCAGGTGCTGCATCTAGTGGTGGAACAAATACTGTTAATGATTCTAATTCCGGTGGTGGTTCTATATTTACAGATCCTGGAGTAGATTTTAATAATCCGACAATAACTGCAAGTGGTCCGGTTTCAAGTCCGGGTGCACCGATAAGTACGCCGTCAGCATTGACACAACCTGGTGGTTCAGATGGTTCTGATCCTCAGGGCGGTGCTGCGGGTGGTAATGAACAAGGCAAACCAAGATTTGGTGCTTCTGCATTATTTGAATCTACCGGTGGTGGTTTGACAGGTGGGCCAACATCTGTTCCACCAAGATTGGTAGGTTTAGGTGGAACAACTACAACGCCTGACTTAGGTGGTGCAGGTGGTGTTGCAGGAATGCCTGCTGCACCTGATGCAGGAGATACTCCTCCAACAACAGGCGAAGGAACATTATCTGTTGGTGATTCTGGCACAGGTGGAGTTGACGGTGATAAACCTGGAGTTGATGGTACCGGCTCAGGTGATAATGGCGGTGCCGATGGCGTTGGAACAGGTGAAAATCCGGAAGTTGGCGGCAACGGTGACGATGTAAATCCAAATGACCCAGCTAATGATGATCCTACCGGCGGCAATGATCCTGCTGAAGGAGACGGTTCTCAAGAGATTGATAAACAAGAACAACAACGTTTAGAAGAACAAAGACGACAACAAGAACTAGAAAAAGCAAGATTGCAACAACAAGAAAATGAACAAGCTGCTTAGTTAAGCTCGTTTCATAAGTCTATTGTATTCATTTTTTAATAATTGGACTCCCGGCGTTATCTCAATGATATTCCACGGGAGTTCTTTTTCCATATCAAATTCTTCTGTTACATATTTATCGGTATTGATTCCAAGCTCTTTTGCACAAGAACGATATGAACCTATTTTCCCACCTTGTTTGTAAACAGCTATAATGTAATCTGTAAGATTACTGTCCCCACGTGATAATAGTGTTTGGTAGTAATCCCATTTTGCACTTGAAAAACGAGCGTTTATACCTATCTTATGAAATTCTTTTTTTAAGTAAACTTCTTTTTTTTCTAACAATTTTGTGTTTTCTCTTGCACACCATTGGAACGGCGTATGTGGTTTTGGAACAAAGGTTGAAAAAGAAAATGTTATATCAAAACCTTTGAATTCTTTTTTTAAGTCTTTAGCCAGTCTGATAAATTCTTCTACATCTTCGTGGGTTTCAGTTGGAATGCCAAGCATTGAATATATTTTAACCCCTTTGAGTCCGTTTTCTTTAGCTGTTTTTATTGTTTTAAATAGTTGTTCTTCTGTAATATTTTTATTGATAACTTTTCTAAGTCTTTCACTTGCAGCTTCGATAGCTATTGTGATATGTTTTTGTCCTGTTGAGGTTAGTGTTTTTACAACATCAGGAGTTATGGTATCTGCTCTTAGTGATGAAATACTCATCTCTATTTCTTGTCCTGATTGAATTTTGTTGTCTATATATTTACAGATATCATTAAATCGTGGATGTGCACTAACTAGAGCACCAAGTAACGCAATTTTGTTTGTATGTTTTAAACCTAGCTCAAGTTTCTCTATGATTGTGTCGTATTCTACAAACCTCGCCGGTAAGTTTAAGTACGAAGCAATACAAAAACCGCATCTGTTATAGCATCCTCGTGATGTTTCTATTATGAAAGTATTTTTAAAAAAGCTTTCATCGCTTATGATTGGTGTATATATACATTCTGTGAGTGAGCTATGTGCTTTTTTTACTTTGTTGTTTATATTATGTATTGTTGGTACATATATACCATCAAGTTTTGATAATAGTTCAAGGACTTCTTGTTTTGATTTGTCTTGATTTGTTCTGCATATTTCAAGTGCTTTAGTGTTTACACCCTCTCCGTCACCGATTATTATAAAATCAAAGAATTCTTTATATGGCTCCGGATTTGCAGTGAGTACCGGTCCGCCGGCAAATACAAAAGGTTTTTCTCTATCTTTTGCTTTTAAAGGGATATTGTATCTTTCTAATATTGTGAAAATATTGATAAAATCCATATCAAATGTGAAAGAGAAGCCTATTGCATCAACTTCTTGCGGTTTGAGTTTTGTTTTTGTTGTATCGGTATTGATACATTCTACTAAGATGTGTTCTGATTCATCAAGCTCTTTGTATAACCATAAATATCCGAGCGATGATAATGAAAACTCTCTGCATTCAGGAAATGCAAACCATACATTATAATCTGTTTCTTTGTTTAATTTACGTTCATAAAGATAAGTTTCACTCATTAGTTGTTACTTCATCCATTTCACGGTTTATTGGTTTTATGTATAGTTCATCTAGCAGAACGCATATTGTAGCAGCGATTGCGGGAGCAAAGATTACACCGACTGCACCTAAGAATTTTGCTGTTACAAACAGTGAAAAGAATATAATCAATGGGTGCAGGTCTAGGAACTTGCCAAATACGTATGGTCTTACAAAGTTGTTTTCAATCCATTGTGCAAGCAGGAAGAAAAATATAACAAGCCCAACGGTCAATGGTCCCAGATGATAACACATCAAAATACAGATGATTAGTGCTATGGTTGGTCCTATGACAGGTATCAAATCAAGTATGGCTGATAGTACACCTAATAGAACTGCACAGTCTATTTTCATGATTAGTAAAGGAATCATAACACATAAGCCGACCCCTGAGATAACAGTAAGCTGTGCAATGATATAGCTCCCGATTTTTTCTGATATTGTTGATATAATTATATCTGCTTTTCTTTTAATATGTTTTGGGAAAAGTGTCATAAAACCTTTTCTTATGGTTGTCTTATCAACGATAAAGTAGTATGTGATAATACACATAGCAAGCAAATAAATAAGTGCTTGAGCTACGTTTAGAGTCAAGGTTATAGATTGGTTTACAAGGTGTGTCGTAAAGTTTGAAACAGGCTCAAACATTGATGGTATATCAATCATTGAAACAATGGTCTGCCCTAAAACTTGTTTGTTTAGGATAAATGATTTAATAGCTTCAATTTTATCAGGTAATGCCATTAACAAAATTTCTATCTGCTTGAACGCTATAACTGCTAATGGTAGTAATACTGCAAATACAACCAGTGTTATTCCGCCCATAACAATACTTGCAGCAAGCGGTCTGTTGACTTTGGTGCTAAACTTATCAACAAGCGGGTTTAGTGAACACGCAAACACGTATGATGCAAAGAACAACATTGCTGTTGTTGTTATTTGTGAGAAAAATTTAATCAATATTATCACCATAAGTATGAAGATAATATTTTTTACAGTAATACTATTTTTAAAAACCATTATAACCTCATTCAATTATTTGACTATTATATAGTCATAATAACAAAAAGAGGTCATAAAATAAATAGTCTGTTGTTTATTATTTATTATGCGTATTGTGGTTGTGATTGTTGTTGAAAATATCTTATGTAATCATCCATTGTGATTGTTACACATTGAGGTGTTATTACAAGCACACCCATTGGTGATGGCATAGGTCTAAATCCTGGTAGAAACTGTGTGTTATTGATTGTTTCAGTCATTTCAGTGTGAAATTTCTTTAAGTATACCATTGCATCAATTTGATTTTGAATACTAACTTCTAAACACTTAGGATCTACTTCTAAATCTGCACTAATATGACCTATTTCTAAGTCTTCGCCATGAGTAGTTTTTTTGCTAGGAATTGGATTAGAGTATCCAATAAATCTTTTACCAATAAAGCAATCTGTATAATTTCGTTCATTTTGAAGACTTTGCTTTTCATCAGTTATATTTAATGTTTGACCGCTTTCACTATCTTTATTAGGAACATGTCCTATCGTTGGATTTGGTTTTATTGGGTCTGATGATGTTACTGGTGCTGCTGCGTATGACATAATATCCTCATAATATCTTCGTATATTTATATAAAGTCTAAAAGTATATACTAATTGCCTTTTTTGATATATATTTGTAATATATCTTAACAAAATATTTTGTGCTATTTGTTGTTAAAATGCACTAGTGCAGCGTATTACTGGTAGTTTTATGTTAAATTATAATTTATTTAGTATATTTAAAATGTTATATACTTTGTATATATGGGTACATGTATTATATAACTAATCTAATCTCTTTTCTTTATTTTCTCCTCCACTATAAAAAGCGTGAGTATGTGCCGTATCAGTAAATAGATCGGCATTTATTTTTTTTTAAGGAATTATATAATAATGTTACACCGCAACAGTTTAAAACTTGTTATGTTGAATTTTTATTATTTATAACTAAATTGATTGTCATACGAAGATAGATTCTGAAACTGTCTTGGATTATGCGGGTCGTCGCAGAAGAACGAACGAGCAGAGGGCGTAGGGCTTTGTGTAGACAAAGACCGTAGACCCGTTTAATGCGAGTGAAGAGACAAGCGTGGTTCTGCTCCTTCTTACGGGCTAGGCTTCGCCGTCGCCCTACCGCAAATCCGCAAATTCTGCATGACAATAAAATCGTACTATCACACTGAAATATTTATTATGGTGATTAAAAAGGTTGTTTGCATATCTTTGAATATTCGCATGAACATTCATCCGACGGTATAAATGTTTTTAACTCAAATTCTGACATTTTGCTGCAAACCTGTATCAGTTTGTTTTCGTATTCTTGTTTTAATTCTTCTGTGAACTTTATTTTTTGTTCTTTTTTATTCTTCAAGTCTAAATAAACAAAATACAAGTTATTATAATCTTGATAGAAATTATGACACAATAACAAATAAACCATTGTCTGGTAGTCATAAGTCATATCGTTTTTTATTCCGCCGGTTTTGTAATCCAATATATAATAATCATTTTCAGATTTCACAATAGCATCAATTCTTCCGCCAATCCAATATTTATCGATTCTGCAAGATATGTTTTTTTCCACTCCGACAACTTCGTTCTTTATATATTCACAGGATTTTAAATAAGTCCAATAATCTTTTTCTGTTTCTGTTAATGATTTTTCAAACTTCTCAATGTTATGACCTTGAAGATAATACGATGCGAGAGCGTGAATGTTTTTACCCGTGATGAAACTCTTATCCAGCTTTGGAAGAGGTATTTGTTCAATATATTGATAATAAAATTTTGCATTGCAATCAGAAAAAAGTTTCAGCATTGCAGGTGAAATTATGCCAAGTTCCTGCATTCTAAACCTCTGTATATGTATAATCCGGTGTTTGTGCAAGTCTTTTTTCTATCTCTTCGAAGGTAATCAAACCTTCCGTTGCACCAAATTTCGAAACAACTGATGCAGATGCTATAGAACCGTACATTAAAGACTTACCTACATTCTTATCTGTTCTTGCAAGTGAAGCAAAGAATGTTGATGCAAATGCATCACCTGCTCCAAGCGTTGAAACAACATCTGATGGGAACACAGGACAATGATAGAATTTTTTGCCGTCGTAAGCATAAGCTCCACGTTTGCCATCTGTTATTACAATTACCTGATATTCTGCAACTTTTAATGTTTTTAACATTTCAACAACATCAGGATGGATAAGTTCATGCGAATAGTGCTCCAGTTTTGTATCCGGACGAACTTGGATTCCACTGCACATAGAAGCTTCTTCCTTATTCATTACAACAACGTGTGATGTTGCAAGAATCTTTTTCATATAGCTGAAACCTTGTTTAATACTTGTTGTACCTGCATTAAAACATACTTTTATATCATTATAGTGTGCAAAATTCACAAGATGTTCAAGAACTTTGTTTGATTCGCCGTTCAATGGGGCAATGTACAACCAGTCAGAATCTTTTAATGCTTCATAGTTTATATCTTCAATTTTTATAAGTGCGTTTGCACCTCTATTTGCAAGAACGGTTCTGTCCCCTTGAAAGCTAACCAAGATAATTGAGAATCCTGTTGATAAAGATGGGTCTTGGATTATATTATCAAGCTTAACACCTGTTTGTTTGAATGCTTCAAGAATCCCTGATGAATAAATATCATCACCTATTTTGAATATTGCTGAGGTATCAAATCCAAGTTTATCAAAATTCATAGCCGTGTTAACACCGCCGCCGCCAAGATTGGTTGAAAAATTAGTCATATCAATCTTTGAGCCATAAGGATAACTCATAAATTCTGAATTTCTGTCAGGACTGCTAACAGAAACTATATTGGCTACATCACTTTCAACAAAAACATCCATTGTTGCACTGCCAATAGTAAAAACTTTCTTCATAACCAATACCTCATTCTATGATAATAATCTTACTATTATCATAGAACAAAAATATCGAATTTATACTCGTGTTTTGCTATAAAATTTAAACTGCTTCTTGAGTAGCAAATGTTGCAGCTTGAGGATAAGGTACTCCTGCCATTTCAGCAGCTTTGAAATATGCTTCTGATCTGTCAAGAATAGCTGGATTATCTAATATTTTTTGAATATCAGATTCGATGTTATCAGTTTTATCAACTTTGTTAATCATTAATTGTGCACGACCTGCTGCTTCTGCTCCAGGTGCTGCTGCTGCTTCTTTGTAGTCTTTTTTGATATCCTCTGCCTGTTTATCCATTTTAGCTTCCGGTTGAACAGATTGTTTTGCTGTTACCGGCTGATTGAACTTGATTTCAGGTTTATTGATTTCGTTCATAATAACCTAACTTTCTGTTATTTTTTTATACTTTTCTTTTTACGTCCTTTTATATAAAGCATCGAAATTGAAAATTTTGCTAGTATATTACAAAATCTTTACATTTATTTAGTATATCATTTTTTTATAAAACGTTCAATATAAGCTGTGCAAATGTGGTTATTGCAGGGTTTTAGAACTTTATAAAACTAAACATATCTGCATGTTTTATCCGGTCTATGATTTATGCTAGAATTTGTATAGGAAAATTATGGAAAAGAATAGCAAATATATACCGTATAGTGAATCTCTGTTTTATGCTGCAGAGTTAATATCAAAGGCGTTTAGTGAAGTTGCGAAAAAAATTCATGCTGAAATGGATTTTGGTGTGAATCATGAAGAGTTTCGTATATTGGAAACTATTTATGCAAATCCGGGTATTATACAAATAAATATTGCTAAAAGTATATTGATGAAACGCTCTTATGTGTGTAAGTTTTTGAATCAACTGGAAGAAAAGGGTTACATAAGAAAAGAAAAAGCCATCAAAGGTAAATCACAAGTTATTGTTGAAAACTATATTACTCCGCAGGGTAAAGAAGTTTATCTGAAAGTTGTTAAGGATATTGAGAAGCTTATTAGTTCGAACCCGCTTAATTATAATCAAAAAGAACTTAATCGCACAAAAGATATATTGCTTGTGCTTGCCGCAAGATTGAAAAAAGATTTTAATCTGAAGTACTAGTTAAAAACCATTCGCACATTGGTTTTATTTCTCCAAAATCAAGATTAAGTTCTTGAGTAATCTCGTTGTTTGTTAAAAAATGTACCCCGACATTATGGGCAAGAGGTTCTTGTTCAATGCCTAATGCACGATATTTTTCGCTTGAAATAGTTCTGTTTTCAAAGTCGTATACGTTTGAATAGTTCAACCCCTCATCAACACATGCCGGAACCAACAATTTTTTGTTCTTGCTGAAAAATGCTAAACCGTGACTACGACAAATTATTCCTCTAAACTTATAGAGTGAGCATCGTTTGTTTACGAGAAAAGGACAAGCGTATAAGAATTTCCCATCGCATTCTTGCTTATCTTTTCTTATTTTATCAATATTTTTTTCGATTATGTTTATTGTTTGAGGGTCAAGGGAACGCACTCCCATCATCAAATAAGAAAATTCAATTTCTGAAAACGGGTATTCACCCAGTTCACAGCACGAAGAACATCCTTCCTTGCAAAATATATACGGTGATTGCTCTTCAAAAGCTTCTCCGAGTTTCTTTTCAAGATAATTGAGATAGATTTCATATTTTTGAATATCTTCAATAGTAACCATAAATAAATGGTATCATCAAATATAAATTGAAGCTAATTTTTTACATTTATATTGGTGTAACGTGATGTTTTACAATCCCCTAAATTTGTGGATAAGGATTAGAAATAAAGGTGTAGAAATGGCAGTTATTATTCCGACAAAAATAAGTGCGAGTGTGCTCATCGCAATTTGTCTTTCTCGTCCTGTTTCTACACAACTGGAAGTTCCCAGTACGTGGCTTGCTGCACCGATAGATAAACCTATTGCAATGTCGCTTTTTACTCTTATTGTTTCAAGAATCTTGTGTCCTAAAACTGCCCCAAAAACACCTGTTAAGGCTACTATGCAAGCTGTTAATTCAGGAATGCCCCCTAAAGATTTTGATATCTCAACGGCGATTGGTGCAGTAACTGATTTAGGCAGTAGAGATATAAGCACGTTTAGACTGGCATGGCAGCATTTTGCAGTCACAAACGTAGATAAGAGTGCACATATTGTAGCAAATAAAAATGCCGTATAAATTATACGTTTGTATCTGACTAGTATATTGATATTTTTATATAAAGGATAACCTAGAGAGATTGTTGCAGGTATTAACAAAAAGGTTAAGCATGAAGCACTCTCATTGTAAGTTTTGAAAGATATATTAAATATTTTTAGCAAGAAAATTATGAATAAACTTGTTGTCAGCATTGGTGGAAATACTTTGATAAAAGGTATTTTTCTTAGTTTTTCTGACAACTTATATATAGCTATTGTTAATATTAGTCCAAATGGGTTAATCACGGTATTTCCTCATCTTGTGTAACCTTAAGTATTTGATTCCGTATTCTACAAACAAACCTGTTAAAACAATAGTAATTGTTGTTGTAAGAAGAACAACAAGTATGATTGCAAGCCAATTTTTTAAAATGACAGATTTATAAACTATGACGCCGACTATAAATGGCACAAAAAGAACTGCCATATATTTTAAGAAAAATTCTGATGTGAGTTTTATCCATTCTTCTTTGATGATTCCGTTAATCAATGCAATAGCAAATAACACTAATCCCAGTATTGCCGGCGGAATAGCAATATGTAGAAGTTTTATTATAAACAGACTAAGAATATAAAACATAAATAAAATTCCAAGTCCTAATAAAAATTTTGAAGTTGTCTTGAACATACTTATAAGTTTAACATAGTCTAAAATCTTTTTAAATTTTGTTAAGGATATTTTGACAAACTAACAAAAAATATATTTAGAGTGTTTATTACATGTGACAGAGATATGGACTAAATGTGTAATGAATACAATAACAACCGGCAATACTTCAAGTTATCAATATAATAATCAATCGTTTACAGCAAGACCCAAGCCGTATAATGCAATAAATCCCGTTGCAAAATATTTGCGAAATTATATGAATAATTCAGCAAAGGCTTCTCGAAATAATCTTGAGCCTGTAATCCCTGAGCTTGTTGGTAAAATTAAAACTGTAACTATGAAAAGCAGTGGTGGTAAAACTATTTCTGCTTGGGATATAAATCCCGAAAAATCAGAAAATTATGTCCTATTTCTTCATGGAATGGCTCAAAATGTCACAAATTACCAACCTTTGTATAAGAAATTGTTAGCTAAAAATACAGGTATCTTAGCATTAGAATATCGAGGTTATGGTGCAAATTCATCAGCAGTATGTTCTGAATATAAGCTTAGCAAAGATGTCGAAAGAGCCTACAAATTTTTAACAAAAGAACGTGGTGTAAAACCTCAAAATATAACCGTAATAGGTCATAGTATGGGTGGTGCATTGGCTGTCGATTTCGCACAAAAACACAAAGATTTAAAATCTCTTATACTTGTAGCACCTATTACGCATACGGATTCTTTAAATCCTAAATTTTGGCAGCATAAAAAATTAGGTATGGGAATATCTGAGAAATTGTATTCTTTTGGTCAAAAATTTACGCCGCTAAGATGGTTAACTGCAAGGAATTATAATTCATTAGAAAATATTAAAAATGTAGAAACGCCTGTTCATATTATACACTCTAATAATGATTCCGTAACTTCTACTAAAGGTGCACGTAGATTTGCTGCACAAGCAAGAAAACAAGGGATTCTAAAAGATATAACTATATTAAAATCAGGCGGGCATAAAGTTGATAGTGCGAAGGTTGATTTGATATCGGAAATTATTGAAAGGAATAATTAAAAATGAATATTGCTATCAATAATGCCCCATTGTATAATAATCAAAATTTTGCTATAAAAAGGAGTAATACGCATTTTACCGCTCAACCTTCCGATAAATTTGTAAAATGCAGTTTAAAAACAATTAGTAATATTGGTCGCAGCGATAGTATAGTTGCTGATTCTCCAATGGGAATTGTTGATTTTTTAAAAGAATTAAGTAAAACAGAAACGTTTGAAGCTGAAAGTGATTCATTGAAAAAATACATAAAAGCTATTGATGGAACTCCATTACAAGAAATGGAAATTAAACAGTTGATAGGGTATGGTACATCAGCTCTTGCCTTAGAAACAAAAAACGGAAACGTTTTAAAGTTAACAACAACAAATCATTTCCCTATGAATCGTCCGGTTGAAGATTTTGATGCAAGAGTTACTGCAAGAGGAAAAATGAACGGGATACATTATTATCTTGCAGAGAAATGTGAACCGTGTGTCTGTTGCAGTGGGTTTGTAGATATAATGAAAGAACAAATTCATAAAAGGGGTTATCGTACTCGTGATTTAGGAGAGTTTGATGATTTTCAACTTGGATTTAATTCTAAAGGTGAACTTAAACTCCTTGACCCTGAATGTGCTCAATATAAAACACCGTTTCATAAGTTGATACAAGTTGTGAAACGAAAATTAAGTATGCAAGATAAAATATAAACTATGTAGAAATGAATATATATAAAACAGATAATTTTTGTTATCAAGGAATACAAAATAATAATATTAAACAAACAAAGAACTCTTATCAAACTAATTTTGGCTCAAGAGTAAAATTGTGTTCTGATATATTCGTAAAACAATCTGAGAGTTCTGAAACAGTAAAAGATTTAAAACATATTAGTTTTGTTGGAAAAAATTATAAAGATAAAATTCAAATAGTTTTTTCTGATATTGATAAGACATTAAGTGTTCACAGTGATTTTTTGTCTCCACGTGTACTTGGAGCTATTGATTCTTTGCAGGAGAAGAAGATTCCTTTGGTACTTACAACTGCAAGATGTTATAAAGATGTGCTGCCGATAAGCAATCAATTTGCACATAAACCGGATTATACAATCGCACTTCAAGGCGGAAGTATTATTGATAAAAATGGTGTTCCTATTATTGAAAACTCTATTAATCGTGATGTCGGAAATAAATTATGTGATTGGTTTGAAAATACATTTTCACAGGATTCCAATTCTCATCTAATTATGTACTTTGATGATGAGGCGTATTCTTTGAGTAATGTTCAATTTCCTTGGAAAGCACGCAGCCCGATAACGCAAGTTGAATCTTTTTCAAAATTGTTTGATAAAGGTATGAAGTTACAAAAAGCTATATTATTTAAAAGCAAAGCAAATATGGCTGATGATATAATTGTGCAAAATGCGTTTAAAGAGTCAAATATTGAGGAGTTATCCATTGCAAGAAGCGGTATGGGCTTCTATGAGTTTCAAGACAAAAATGTATCAAAAGGTAAGGCAATTAAGTATGTATTAGAACGATTGAATATAAATCCTGAAAATGCAATGGCTATAGGGGATTCATCTAATGATATTGAAATGTTGGATTTTATAAACGAGCACAATGGTTTATCTGTTGCAATGGGGAATGCTAAATCAAATGTAAAACAACACGCAAATGCTGTTACCTCAAGTGTGTATCAAAACGGGTTTGCAGAAGTTATAGATTTTATTGTATAATTTGTTTATTATGGCAAACTTTGTTATACCAATAATTTTGTTAATTGTATCAAATGTGTTTATGACTTTTGCTTGGTATGGTCATCTTAACTTTAAGGCGGCACCTATTGTTATTGTAGTTCTTGTAAGCTGGGGAATTGCTTTTTTTGAATACTGTTTTCAAGTCCCTGCAAACAGAATCGGGCACGAGGTGTATAATGCTGCTCAACTTAAAACTATACAAGAAATTATTACT
>JAMPEO010000029.1 GCA_023665105.1 Candidatus Gastranaerophilales bacterium
TAATTACAAGAACCGGTAATCGTCTTTCAATAGCTTCTTCTATGATTCTTGTAACTTTTTCACCAACAACACTACCCATTGAACCGCCCATAAAATCAAAGTCCATTACGGCAGTTGCAACTTTGTGACCTTCTATTGTTGCAATACCGGTAATAACAGCTTCGTCTAAACCTGTTTTAGCATGTGCTTGTTCAAGTCTGTCTGCATAAGATACCGTATCTACAAAGTTTAGTGGGTCTGTTGGTCTTACGTTTTTAAATAATTCTTCAAAAGAATCTTTATCAAAAAGTTGATTGATTCTTGTTCTGGCATTTATGCGGAAGTGGTAATCACATACCGGACATACCATCATATTTTCTTCTAATTCTTTTTTTGTAATTTGTGATTCACAATGAACACATTTTGTCCATAATCCTGTAGCTACATCTTCTGTACGCGCTTCCATTTGGCGACGTTGAATTTGTGCTTCTTTTCGTTTTTCAAACCATTCTTGTATTGTCATAAGTTATATTATACAGTAATTAAACTGTCCTCCAATTCCCTAATACGCTTAGATTTACCTATAATTATATTACAAAAAGCCGATAATTCTATAAATGTTAAGAAATGATTAAAAAAATTAATCTTACATTAATATCTGCAGTAATATTTTGCTTATAGTTTTTTATTAATTATTCTTTATGCAAGAACCATTTTGATTAAAATATGTAAAATCTAATCTTCTGTTGTTGAATTTTTAAGTAGCTCTGCAATATCTTGTTTCATAAGTGAGCGTAAATCGCCTTTTAACTTGAAATATTCTGCAAATTTTGGAGTTGTGCTAACGTTAAATGAACGTCCGTTTTTATCACGAGTCTTTTGCACAAGACCTTTTTCTACAAGTTCTTGTATATGTTCATAAGCATTTGAACGATACATTTTGAGTTCAGCTTGTCTAATAGGTTCTTTTAATGCTATAACAGTAAGTGTTTTTAAAACGGGTTTAGACAATTCCACAGGACAAAGCTTTTCAACAATATCCATGTGTTCTGTTCTAACTTGCAATATATATCCGTTCTCATCATCAATTTCCAGTGCACTATCACGAGAAGAATAATCCATAATTAAATCAAGCATAGCTTCTTCAACCGCATCAATGTCTTCTGTTTCTAAAATTTCTGCAATATCAGCTACCTGCAATACTCTTGCAGTTGTAAATAAAACAGCTTCAATTCTTGATTTTAAACTAGGCACTATCTATTATACTCCTCAATATTTACATTATCATGAAGATTTACCACATTGTCAACAACAGCACTAACTTCATCTTCCAATGTGTTTTGAATTAACATTTCATTCATAATTTCTTCTTCTGTTTTTTCTTCAGACTTAGGTTTTTTGATTACATATAAATCACCGTAAAAATCGTCTTGTTTTAAAGTGTAATCACCTTCAGTAACCAAAAATAAAACAGAAATATATGCTGTGATTCTATCTAAACCAAGCAGTGTAAGTTCGTTTAGTTCTATTTTATCTTCTCTATTAAGAATTTCTGTAAGATTATTACGAAGAATAGAAGCTCCCAATTTATAATCTTCTTCGTGAGCAAGATTAACCATATCCGCAGGTGTAAGTCTTGATAAATCTCTTGAACGTCTTGCTTGTTGAGCACGTTTTTTAGCGTTTTCTATTTCAACTTTTTTGTCTAGTGTTGCATAAAACTCTAATTGTCTTACCAAGTCTCTAAGAGTTACAACTCTGTTACGATTTAGTCTTACACTTGTTCTTCTTTGTAGAACTTCTTCAAAAGAAGCAACATTGTTTGTCGGAATATAATC
Organism: Candidatus Gastranaerophilales bacterium; assembly: GCA_023665105.1. Taxonomy (GTDB): domain Bacteria; phylum Cyanobacteriota; class Vampirovibrionia; order Gastranaerophilales; family Gastranaerophilaceae; genus UBA2883. The sequence continues at coordinate 1,818 of JAMPEO010000029.1, forward strand.
ATCATACATTCCGTCGTCAGGCATAAAATCATCACCCCAAGCATCAAGTTCTGATGAATCTTGCGGAATGATTTCAGTAATATCCATACCATCTAATATGTCAGCTTTCATTTTTAATAATAATGCTGCATATAGAATAACACGGCTTGAGTATCTTAGATTTTGAGCTTTAGATTGGAACAAATGTGCAGAGAACATGTCTGCAACTTCAACAATATCAACAGCCCACGGGTCAATTTTCCCTTGTCTTGCCATTGCAACCAAGACATCTATTCCGTCAAATTCGCCTCTTTCATTTTTAGTTATACCTTCAAAATCTAAATAATTTAATGACATTTTTCCTCTTTTATTTTCCCAAGTTTTGTTATACGGTTACTGCTTGTTTGTGATGTGTAACCCCTGATACTAAAGATTTTCCTTTTTCTTTTTGTGTAACACCGATTGAACGGTCGGATACTTCAATCATAGGCTTTCTGTGGCTTACAACAACAAATTGGATTTGTTTTGCTTGAGTGTTAATCATATTAGCCAACTTATCAATGTTGATAGGGTCAAGAGCCGAATCAACCTCATCCAATGCATAGAATGGTGCCGGCATGAATTTTTGGATAGCAAAAACTAATGCTAGTGCTGCTACAGATTTCTCTCCTCCGGACAAACCTTTTAGTTTAACTTTTGGTTTATCACCAGGTTTAGCTTCAATATCAAGTCCGCCTGCAAATGGATTTGATTCATTTTCTAAGATAAGTGAACCTTCTCCACCTGATAATTGATGATACAATTCTTTGAAATTAGAGTTTATGTTATTGTATGTCGTCATAAACGCATCTTTCTTTAATTGTTCATATCCGTTCATTCTGTTCATGATTTCTTGACGTTCGTGCGTCAATGTTTCTATTTTTTCTTTAAGTTCTTTTTCTCTTTCAGCAACTTCTTCAAATTGAGCAATCGCATTCATATTTACAGCACCCAAATCATCCATTCTTTTTGATAGTCTTTGAATTTTTGAGTTAAGTTCCTCAATAGACATATTCACAGGTTCAAGCTTGCTTATTTCAACGCCTGCTTCTTCAAGGTCTTTTCTTGCAACATCAAGCTGTGGTTCTATTTCACGTCTGCGTGCTTTGAAGGATTCTATTTGTTCAGCAATATTTTCAAGTTCTTTTAGTTTTAAGCCGTGTTCTGTTTGTAAATCTACTAATTGTTGATTTATTTCATCACGTTCTTTTAATAAATCTCCCAATTTTTCTTGAATTTCTTTTATTTGATTTTCGTGTTCTTCAAGCTGTACTTTTGTTTGTTTGATATCTTCTTCAAATAAAAGCTTATTCTTTTCACTTTCAGCAATAGCTTTTTTGCTGTTCTCGATAGTTTCTTTATTGTTTTCGATTGCATTGTTATGGAATGTAATTTCCATAGTGAATGATTTAATTTCGTTTTCGTAATTTCTTCGATTTGCTTCAAGTCTTGCAATTTCTGCTTCTATGTCGGCAGTAAGTTCTTTTAATTTCTTTAGGTCACTATCATCAAGTAATTGTTCAATTTCTTCAATTTTTGTTCTTACTTCACTAATTTCATCAAGTAATTTTATGTGATTTTCTTCAAACTTATCTAACTCTTTATTGATTTTTTCTATTTCAGGTTCAGATAGTTTTATAAACTCTTGATATTGTGCATAGTTTGTTTTTGATGATTCAAATGTTGTGTTAAGCGTGTTAAGCTCTATGTTTGCTTTGTTTAGTTCTGTCAAAGCATTTGAATAATCCATTCTGTTTTTTTCACGTTTTTCTTCAAGTGCAATTTTTTTATTCTTTGCAGTTTGATATTTTTCTTCCATCTCTTGAAGACGTTTTCTATATTTTTCTAATTCGTCGTTATCATTAACTGAGAATTTAAGTCCTGTTGTAGCTCTTCCGCCGCCAGTCATCGCACCTGTTTTTTCATACAATGTACCGTCAAGAGTAACCATTCTGTACTTACGAATCAATTTCTTTGCAACGGCATCATTTTCCACGACAATAGTACTGCCGACTGCGTAGTAGAATGCATCAAGATACATATCATCAAAATCGATAAGATTTATTGCATAGTCAATGACTCCTTGTTCTCGTGGAAGATTAAGACTTGATGGTGCTTCTGCAATTTTATTTAGCGGGATACAGGTTACACGACCGGCACCTGCAGAGCGAACAATTTCAAACACATTAGTTGCTGTATCAGGGTCATCAACAACTATGTGCGACATTCTTCCGCCAACTGCAACTTCAAGTGCTGTTGAGTATTCTTTATCAACATTTCCCAACTTGTATAATGGTGCGTGTACACCTTCAAGATTAGCTCTTTCTATTGTTTGGACAGCCCTGTTTCCACTTGAAACTTCTGAAGCTTGTTTGTTTGCTTCAAGTTTATACAACTGCTTGCGTGCTGCACTTAAATCAAATTCAAGGTCGGTTATTTCATTGTTAACCTTGTCATAATCGTGCATAATGTTTTGCATTATCATTTTGCAGTCTTTTTGTTCTGTATCAAGCTGTTGTATTTGTAGCTCAAGTGAATCTTTTTTGTCTTCGTATTCTGTTTTTAATTTATCATAATTTGCAACACCTTTTTTAGCATCTGCAAGTTTATCATTTATGTTTTTTAGTTCTGCTTCAAGTGGTGCTTGTTTTTGAATGATAGATGTTTCTTTATCTTTTAGTGCATCAAGTTCTTTTCTAAGGTCTTCTCTATGTTTCATTTGTTGGTCAACATTTTCATTTAGACCTGTTAAATCTTCTGTGATACGTTTTCTTTCTGCTCTTTGCTTTTCAAGTTCTTCATCTGTAACTTTTATATCCGCTTCTCGAGATTTGATGTTTTGGTTAGCAGTTTCAATTTTTGTTTTATGGTTTTCTATACCATTGTTTGAATTTTCAATAGTTTTCTTTTTGTCTTGAATTTGTTTTTCTTCAAAGTTTATAGCATTTTCTTTTCTGGAAATTTCGCCTTTGCATTCTTCAACACGTTTTTGAACGTCTATTAGATGGCTTTCACCTTTTTCTCTAACAGTTTCACAAACCTCTTCATATTTTGCTTTGATGAGTTTCAAACGTTCTTCTAAGTCTTTAGATTTTACTTTTTCATTTTTTTCTTTTTTTTGAAACTCTAATATATTTGAGTGTGCTTGTTCCAATTTGTTTTTGATATCAAAAAATCTAACGGTGTTAACTTGACTTTCAAGCCCGTTTTTTTCATCTTTCAGCTTTTGATATTTTAAAGCAACTTCTTTTTCTTCTTTTAGTTGGTTAAGTCTTGTTTCAACTTCATTCAGCATAATTGTTGAGTTTTTAACACTCACTTCCACTGAATCAAGTTTTTCATTAGCTTGGTTTATTTGTCTGTCAAAATCAGCAACTCCTGCGATTTCGTCAATAATTTTACGTCGTTCGTTGTCTGTTGCTCCTATGATGCTTGTAACATCACCTTGCATTACAACGTTATAGCTATTTGGAGTAACGTTATATTTTTCCAATTTCATAAGAATTTCTGTATGCGTAGTTACTTTGTCATCAAGATAATATACACTATTGTATCCTTGAGAAGATTTTCTTATTTTTCTTGTAACGCTAAATTCTTCACCGTTTTCGCCTTCGGCAAAAACGACTTTAACAATAGCTTCGTTTCGTTTAGTGTAGGTTGATATGAAATCTGCAATCTTTTCGGCACGTAAGTTTCTGGAAGAAGCCAAACCAAGAGCGAACAACACTGCATCAATAATGTTGCTTTTTCCTGACCCATTTGGTCCAACGATAGTTGAAAATCCTTTTAGCAGAGGGATTTCTATTTTTGTAGCAAACGACTTAAAGTTGTCGATTTCTATTTGTTTGATATACATATCACTTCCCAAAACTACGCTATTTAATAATATAATCCTAAACAAAAAGGCATGTCAAAAAAATTAAGTATTCGTAACAAAATGTAAAAGAAAAATAAAAAGGTTAAGAAATATTTCTTAACCTTTTTTATTAAAAATTTGTTTCAAAATTATCTATCTCTGAGTTTAGCTAACAATCTTAAAATTTCCAAATATAACCAAACTAGCGTTACCATCAATCCGAAAGCACCGTACCATTCGTAATCTTTTGGTAACATATTTTGAGAACCTTTCTCAATGAAATCAAAATCTAATATTAAATTTAATGCTGCGATTATTACAACTATTGCACTAAATCCGATACCAACGGTTCCTGCTCCAAAAATTGCAGGTATACTGTAATGGAAGAAAGATGCAATCCATTGGATTAAATATAATACTGCAACTGATATAGTAGCTGTGAAAACGATGCTTCTAAATTTATCTGTGCATTGTATTACACGAAGTCTGAATAAAACAAGCATAGAGAACATTGTTGCAAAAGTTGCTATAACAGCTTGTATTACTATACCAGGATATGCAGAATTGAATACTGCTGATATTCCGCCAAGAAATAACCCTTCGCATACAGCATATAATGGTACAAAAATCTTATTTTTTGTAAACGCTGTAATAAGTGCAAATACGAAACCGACTATAGCACCTACAGTCATTAGCATTCCTGCTTTATCAGTAAAGCCTGCTGTATATTGCTGCCAAGTGTATGCTGCAGGAAGTAATGCACACAAAAATAATAGTAATGTTTTGTCAACAGTTCCGCTTACTGTCATTGTTTGTCCGGTTATTACTCTGTCGCCTGTTTCGCTATGGACAAAGTTATCGTTTAATATTGGATTTGCCATTCAAACTCTCCTTTTTTCTTCTACATTTTAATTATACACTATTTCTTATTTTTTGCGTTTTCGCTTAACTATTTTTTAACAATATTGTTTCTAAAAAGATTTGTGTTATGATGATAACAAAGAGGTTGGAGAAAATGATTAAAATCAGGCTTAATTTTATAATATTTTTGGTATTGATTATGTTTGTTAGTGTTGTTCCTGCTTTTGCTGCAAAACAACAGAATGCAGATAATAGAATTAAGTATCTTAATTTATCTTGGTGGGATAAATATAATGATGAAATTTTATCAGGGTACTTACAAGATGTGTATAAGAATAATCAGGATTTGAAAATAGCAGGTTTAAAAACAAAACAAGCTCAAGAAACAATTAAAATGATGTTTGCTAACCAACTTCCTCATATTGGTTTTGATGGTGAGTATTCCGAGATATTTAATTCAAGTGATATGAGGTTTGGGACTTTAAAAATGAAAAGTTATAGTCAGCCAAATTATGTTTTACCGTTGACAATGACTTATGAATTGGATATATGGGGTAAAAATTATCTTGCAACAAAGAGTGTAAAACGACAAAAAGACATTATTTCTGAATCAGAAAGAGCTGCGTATATTACTATGACAACTTCATTTGCAAGTGATTATTATAATCTTATCAAAACGGATGAACTTATAATGGTTCAAACAAAAATTGTTGAACTTCAAAAACAGATTGTTGCAATGATTGAGAAAAAATATAATGACGGAATGTGTGCATTGCCTGAAGTTTTGATAGAAAAGCAATATTTATATAGTGTTGAGAATGAGTTGGATAATCTTGCACATGTCAGAGAAGTTTTAATAAATCAGTTAAAAGTATATTTAGGTGATAGAACTATTTCTAAAATTGAACATCAACAGTATGATTCAATCAAAGTATTTGATGTACCTGAATATTTAGGTTCTGAAATTATTCAAAACAGACCGGATATGGTTCAATCAGAATATTACATAAAGAAAACAGGACTTGATATCAAGGTGGCAAGAAGAGAGTTGCTGCCTAAAATAAATATTTTTGGCGAGATAGGATTTAATTCATTCTATTTGAATAGAGTTTTTGCTCCAAATACTTTCCGTTCGTTAGCAGGTGTTGCTCCAACATTGGATATATTTTCCGGTGGTGCAAAAATGGCTAAGGTAAGATATATGAAATATGAGTATCAAAAAGCTGTTGAGCTTTATAACAAAACAGTTTTAACTTCTATTCAGGAGGTTAATGATTCTTTGTCCGATGCGAAAATCTCAAAACGTCGTTTTGACCGAGATGTTGAGAAAAATAATATTGAAAAATTAAAGTATAATCTTGCTTCTGAAAAGAACTCTATTGGTGCGTTATCTGATTTTGATAAACTTAAAGCTGAACAAAATCTTTTGCTGGTTAATAAAGATGAAATTATCTCTAAAATTAACTATATAATATCAACAATTTCTGTGTATAAATCTGTTGGTGGAAAAGATTATACAGGTTCAGTAAATTTATAATAAATTGTACTTTACAATATCGGATATAGTGTGATACTCTTTTATTAAGAGTAAGAATTAACATATAGGAGTAGAAAATGCTTTGCCCATTTTGCAAAAGTGAAATACCGGATGATGCTAAAAAATGTATGAATTGTGGTGAATGGCTTGATCCTGCATATAGAAAACCTAAAAAAGAAGAAGAAGGCTTTTTCTCAATGTTAAGTGAAACAGTTCTTAATCTTTTGTGGTTTTTATTTATAACAGCTATTATTGCTGTTGCTGTTATTTTATTTTTACAAGCGAATGCTAACGGACTATTTGAGTAGTTTATCTATTATTAAGATTTATTAATAACGCCTTAATTGCTTAAAATGTCGCTATAATCTGCTATATGATATGATATGATATGATATGATATGATATGATATGATATGATATGATATGTGGTCGTGTGGCAAAAAATCGAAATTCTGCGTTTTTATATATTTATAAGAATATAAAAATGCAGGAGTTGTTATGGCTATTGAAATGAATAAAACTACTACGGTTACTAATAATAACAATGTTGCAAAACCCCAGCAAGAATCAAAAAAAGAATCTAAATCAGATAGCAAATTACGATCTTGGGCAACCGGTAAAAATATTGGTATAGGTGCTGCTGCACTTTCTGCTATTGTTGTTGGCGGATTGTTGCTCCACGGAAAATTATCTTCAAAAACCGTAAAAGAAATAGGCGAATCAACAAAAACTATTGTTACAGAAGATGGTATTTTAGAAAAAGAACTTAGTAATGGAAACTTTGTTCGTGTTCATCCAAAACAAACTGTTGGTGGAGAAAGTAAGCAACTAATAGAAGTTTATGATAAAGACGGTAACTTAATAATTGAGCGTCAGCGAACTTTAGAGAAAAGCGTAGACTCTGCGGGTTTGCGTGTTGAAAAATTTTCTGTTCGTGATGACAAAGTAGGTCTTTCTCCTGAGGTTTATGATTGTAAAGAAAGATTATCCAAAAAAGTTTATAACAGTCAGAATGAACTTGTAGAATCATGTATAAGTGAATCATCTAGCATTTCTGACAAAAATGGTGTTATGACATCAAAAAATAAAATTCATGAAACTTTCATGAATGAAGAGAAAAACTTTTCATCTACTACAGTAAGGGAAGGAGATACTATAACAAGTGCTCATTCAAAATCTGAAGCTTATTTTGTTGATGATAAGGGTAATAAAACTTTAAAAGAAATAAAAGAACACGAACGTCTGCCTCATGATTCCGGTGAGACAGGTTCATATAAAAACTATCATTCAGAAATATATGTTGAACCAAATCGGTATGATGTTTTCAATATAAATGCAAATGAAGCAGGCACCCATTATAATATTACAAAACATTCTCAAACTGCAAATGCAGAAAAAATAGCTGATTCTGAAATTTTAAAAACTGATATTCCTGTTGCAGAAATACCTTATTATTCTACCGATTACAAATTGCAAAAATTATTTTCGTAGATAATTATATTTATAATATAATAGTGTTATGAAATACAGAGAGAATGTCAGAAACTTTTGTATAATAGCACATATTGATCACGGTAAATCTACGCTTGCTGATAGATTGCTTGAAGCTACAGACACTATTGCTGAACGTGATATGCAAAATCAGCTTCTTGATACAATGGATATTGAGCGTGAACGCGGAATTACTATCAAGTTGAACGCTGCACGTATGAATTATAAGGCTCAGGATGGTAAAGATTATATTCTGAATCTTATTGATACTCCGGGACACGTTGATTTTTCTTATGAAGTTTCTCGTTCACTCGCTGCATGTGAGGGGGCATTGCTTATTGTTGATGCTACTCAAGGTGTAGAGGCTCAAACTTTGGCAAATGTATATCTTGCAGCAGAACAAAATCTTGAAATTATACCTGTTATAAACAAAATAGACCTTCCTTCAGCTGATGTAGAGGGTGTAAAAGCAGAGATAGAAGAGGTTCTTGGTATAGATGCTTCTATGGCTATTCCTGTTAGTGCAAAAACAGGTGAAAATATCGAAGAAGTATTAGAGGCTATCGTAAACTTTATGCCTCCACCAGAAGATACAACAGAAAAGCCGTTAAGAGCACTTGTTTTCGATAGTGCTTATGACCAGTATCTTGGTACATTATGTTTCTTCAAAATAGTAGATGGTAAGATGAAACTTGGTGACAAGGTTCGGTTTATGGCATCCGGCAAAGAATATGAAATTGTGGAGCTTGGTTATCTGACTCCGAACAGAGTTCCTGTTAAAGAATTGACTTGCGGTGATGTAGGTTATTTTGCAGGTTCTATTAAAGAAATTACCAGATTTGTTGGTGATACAGTAGTAAGTGTTGAAAACCCTGCTCAAGAAGCACTACCAGGATACAAAGAAGCATTACCAATGGTATTCTCAGGACTTTATCCTGTTGATAATGAAGATTATCATGAACTTAAGGAAGCTCTTGAAAAACTTAAACTGAGTGATAGCAGTATTACATTTGAACCTGAAACTTCATCAGCATTAGGTTTTGGCTTCCGATGCGGTTTCTTGGGAATGCTTCACATGGAAATTGCTCAAGAACGTCTTGAAAGAGAGTATGATTTATCTATTGTAACAACTGCTCCATCTGTTATTTACAAGGTTCATAAAACTAATGGCGAAGTTGTCGAAATTGATAACCCTGCAAATCTTCCGGCTGCTCAATATAGAGATTTTATAGAAGAACCGTATGTTAAAGTTTCTATTATTACACCAAATGAATATGTTGGAACTTTGATGGATTTAGCACAAACTAAACGTGGTATTTTTATCAATATGAATTATATAGATAAAGTTCGTGCTGATTTGATTTATCATATTCCGTTATCAGAAGTTATTACTGATTTTTATGACCAGTTAAAATCACGCTCTAAAGGGTATGCAAGTTTAGATTATGAATTTGAAGATTACAAACGTTCTAAACTTGTTAAGCTTGATGTTATGTTAGCCGGTGAAGTTGTTGATGCTTTATCAGTAATTTGTCACGAAGAAAGTGCTTTTTATATTGGACAAAAACTTACAGAAAAATTAAAAACAATTATTCCTCGTCAAATGTTTGAAGTACCAATTCAGGCTGCTATTGGCGGACGTGTTATAGCAAGAACAAATATCAAAGCTCTTAGAAAAAGTGTGCTTGATAAGTGTTATGGTGGTGATATTTCAAGAAAACGTAAATTGCTTGAAAAACAAAAACGTGGTAAAAAACGTATGAAAGCTGTAGGACGTGTTGAAGTACCTCAAGAGGCGTTTATGGCTGTTCTTAGCTTGAATGAAGAGTAGATTATACATATTCAGGTTCTTTTTGCTTCATTCTGTAATTTAATTCTTCTGAATACTTTTGTATAACGGTATCTTGTGTTGTTGATTTAAAGTTTAGTGACTTTTCATCATAAGGTCGTGCTCTTTTCTGGTCCGCAAAGCCTTTGTTTATTTTTGATAAATAATCTTCTTTTGATTTGCAATGATAATGGTTAATTCTGATTTTCTTTATAGATGTCTTTTTAGTCTTGAATACAAGTTCACCTGACATTTTATTAAAATTTTCGTCTACTGCTAATTCATTGTTTTTGTATATGCAGGCATGAACGCTGTTTATATATCGTACTTTTGATGGTTTAACTATAGATTTTATTGTTTGATTTATTGGCTCTTGATAGTTTTTATGGACTCTTGTAAACGTATCTATTACCGTTTTATTTTTTTGACGTTTTTCGATTCCGTTGCTGTCAAACATCACCCAATTTACAACAAGTCCACAGTATTTATCGTATTCTTTTAAAACATCTTTTATATCATTTTGTTGAACCGGTACTATGTATTCGTCTAAGTCTATAATTGCAAGCCATTCTGTTTCATTTTTATATCTGCATAACGCATCTTTATAAGCTGGTTTTTGCATGCATCTTCCCGGAATTTTTTTATAAACAACTATTCCTGTAGAAATATAATCATTAAGGATTTCTTCATAGTTATTTGCTGATTCATTATCATATAAGTAAAAACGTTCCACTCCGGCTAGTCTATGATATTCTATCCATTCTATTAAATCAGGTTCATCTTTAAATATCGCTGCTATAGAAAAATAAACTTTTTTACGTGGTGCTTCAATACTATTATCTAATGGTGCCGGTTTGTTGTTTTTTATAAATCTGCGTGGATTTTTTGTTATTTTGACCGGAAACTTTAAATCTATTCCAAAAACTCTAAAAACTTTGTATTTTTTTGCACCCATATAATGGCTTCTTACTGCAAATCCTATATGTATTAAATCTCTTAATTTCTGATACATGTTACTTCCTATTCTTTTATAAGGATAAATAAGTTGATTTGATTTTTTAATTAGACAGTTGACTAGTTTTTTATGTTATTTATCCATCCCAACTATTATTCAATATATTTATTTAAATGTCAATATAAACATTGAAAACTAAATAAATATATAAAAAATCAATTATTATTA
>JAMPEO010000002.1 GCA_023665105.1 Candidatus Gastranaerophilales bacterium
AGATTCTCTGCATGCTAGTCAAAAGAAAATAGATTGTCTTGATTATTTGATTTTTAACTTAAAACAAAATTAGGCAGGATTATTGCAAACTCTGTTTTCTAAGTTATAAGAGAATATACTGTGATGGTATTGTAGATATGAGAAACAAATTGAAAATATAAAGGAGAATAAAATGGCTAATGTTGAAGAACTCAGAATTGATTGTGCAAAATTAACTTTAGAAGAAAAAGAATACTGGAAACAAGAGGTGCAAAATGTTTGGAAACTTAATCAAACGATGCCATACAGTGATGAATATAATGAATTATTAAAGAAAATAATTCCGCATCAAGGAAAAAATGTTGATATTAGAACACCAATAACAGGTGTTAATTTTGAAAAAGTAAAAATTGGAAATAATGTTGTTGTTATGAATGGTTCATTAATGATGGCATCTGGCGGAATTACAATAGAAGATGATACAATGCTTGCAGCAAATGTAAGGTTAATTTCAAATAATCACGATTTAGATGAAAGATCGATAATAACTTGTCTTCCTATCCATATCAAAAAAAATTGTTGGATTGGAGCAGGTGCAACAATTTTAAGAGGTATTACAATCGGTGAAAATTCTGTAGTTGGAGCGGGTGCTGTTGTGACAAAGGATGTTCCCGATAATGTAATTGTTGCAGGTAATCCAGCTAAAATTATTAAACATATTGAAACTAAAAAATAAATGAGGCTGAATAATGAAAAAGATACTAACTTTGTACTTGGTAATGGCACTTACAGGTTTAAATATTGTATTTGCGTCGACAACAAATAAGGGACATAAAACTATGAAAAAAATTATACAAACTGCAGGCAGGGACAGATTAGGTGATTTTGCTCCTGACTTTGCACATTTTAATGATGATATTTTATTTGGTGAAAATTGGAATAATAATGATATTGATACCAAAACACGTTCAATAATTACAGTTGTAGCTCTTATTTCACAAGGGATTACGGATTCGTCTTTGCAGCATCACTTACAAAATGCTAAAAATAATGGCGTGACAAAGGAGGAAATTGCTGCAATAATTACAAATACAGCTTTCTATGCTGGTTGGCCAAAAGCTTGGGCAACATTTAACCTTGCAAAAGAAGTTTGGGGGGTAAATACAGTAGGAAATGATACGTCTGTAAAAACCGCAAAAGAACAATACGCAGAAAGTATTATGTTTCCGATAGGAGAACCAAATACTGCGTATGCAAAATATTTTGTAGGTCAAAGCTATTTAGCGTCGATTTCAACTTCTCAGGTTAAAATGTTCAATGTGACATTTGAACCGGGATGTCGTAACAACTGGCATATCCATCACGCAAAAAGTGGTGGCGGACAGATATTGGTTGTAATAGGCGGTAGAGGTTACTATCAGGAATGGGGCAGACCTGCTCGTGAACTTAAGGTTGGTGATGTCGTAAATATTCCTGCCGGAGTGAAACACTGGCACGGTGCAGCTTCTGATAGTTGGTTCTCTCATATAGCAGTCGAAGTTGAAGGTACTGAAACATCTAATGAATGGTTGGAAGCTGTAACAGATGAAGAATATAATAAATTAAAATAGGAGTATAATAAAATGGTTGAGATGGAAGAATTTTATGCTTATATGAGAGAGCAAAAGCTTGTGGAAGAAAATTCTCCTATGTTGCAAAAGTTCGGAGAATTGGCACAAGATGCTCTTAAAATTACAATGGAACTTAACAACAAATATCATACACCGGAAGAAATAGTTGAGATTTTTTCAGAACTTACAGGTAAAAAAGTTGATAAAACATTTAGGTTACATCCGCCGTTTCATACAGACTGTGGTAAGAATATAACTCTTGGTAAAAATGTTTTTATAAATGCAGGCTGTAAGTTTCAAGATCAAGGTGGGATTTTTATTGATGATGGTGTTTTAGTCGGGCACAATGTTACGTTTGCAACTTTAAACCATGAAGAACTACCTAAAAAAAGACAAAATATTAAGCCTGCACCTATTAAAGTTGGTAAAAATGTATGGATTGGTTCTAATGCTGTTATATTACAAGGTGTGACTATAGGTGATGGTGCGATAATTGGAGCCGGTTCAGTTGTTACAAAAGATGTTCCTGAAAATTCTATAGCAGTTGGTACACCTGCGAGAGTAAAACGAAAAGTAAAATTATGAATTAGGTGTAATCTTAGGCAATTATTAATTGAAAAAATACTTTATATATATGTATTACTATTGGGAATAGTTGATATATGTCATTAGATACATCAAATACATTTGACAGATTTCGAAATATGCATACAACTACTTGTTCAGGAGGTGCTGGAGCTACCGGTTGTACTCCTGTAACGTCATCTGTAACGAGTGATAGTTATTCTTTTACCTATGGAATGAGTGAAAACCTTCGTTATTCCCAAGAAAAGTCCATTGCAGGTCCTGTTTTTGAGGGAACATTAAATGGAAAAGATACTACTATGAAGATAGTTGCTGATAAAGATAAAGTATATTATGAAGGTGTTATTGACGGAAAAAAAATAATGCTTGAAGTATCTGAAAATAATTATAAGGGTATTTATGGCGATAAAGAAATTAACTTGAATGTTGAATATAACAAACCATCAAAAATAAGTAAATTCTTTAATAGTACAATTAGAGGAAAAGTTTTTAAACCTGATTATTTTAATATAAAAGGAAATATTGGAAATAAAGAAGTAGCAATAAATTTACCGAATGCTCCTGTTCCTAATGATGAAGATGAAAAAGATATGTATTCACTTCTTCTTTTTGATAATGGTTGCGGTGTAAGGACTTTTAATAATAATATCATTGGTTTAGGTTATTCAAATGAAAATAGAACTAATATAAAAAGACATTTAGATCATCGTGAACAAAAATTTGACGAAAATGTTAAACCACTTGTAATGCAATCTATAAGTATGATTGCCAGTGTTGCACTTGGTGCGTTGCTTGCTAAAGTTGGATTTAAACACTAATTTCTTTAATTTTTTATTAAATAATCTTGTACAAGAATTTTGTATAAGATTATCTGTATTATTATAAATTGTATGGTTTAAGACAACAAGAATTTGTCATCTTTAATAATCTCAATTTCATCACCTGTTTGATTATTTTCAGCATAGATATATACATTTGGACCACCCACCATAAAATCATCGTGAGTAGTAGATGAATTTATATTTAGCTCTTTAAGAAATTTTTGTTGTTCTTCGTAGTCATCTATTTCCATTGCACCATCAATACAATCAGGGTATGCATCACCAAGTGCAAGGTGGCAGGCAGCGTTTTCATCTAATAAAGTACTTTTAAACAGTCTTCCTGTTTTTGCGATTGGAGAACCTGCAACTAATGCAACTTCACCTAATTTATCAGCATTTTTGTGTGATTTTATATGTTCTTTTAACATTTCCTCATTTTTTGAAGCTGAAACTTTAATAACTTTACCATCTTTGAATGTAAGAACGATATCATCAACAACTTTACCATTAAGTACTAACGGCATCGTTGCGGCAATTTTACCTTGAGCGGAGTTTGCTAAAGGTGCGGTAAATACTTCTTCTGTCGGAATATTTACAATCGGATTATGTCCGAATTTTTCCATATTTTCTCGGGCAGCTTTAAATAAAGATTTGTCTGACATTGTTATTCTAAAATCGGTTTTGCCATCAGGCTCTTTTGTTTCTGGGTTAACGCTTACGTAATGTAATGTACGATAACCTTCATTCATAAGTTCATTCATTTTATCGGCACGGGATTGTAATGTTTTTACGTGTTCTTCTAAGTTACCAATACGGTTGATTTTATTAGCATCTTTGTATGCTTTAGAAATCCTTTTTGTAGGGTTATCAATTTCAGGGTATACTTCTTTGCAAGATTTTGTAGTAGGTGCATAATATACTAGCCAAGGATTGTTAGCAGTCATTAAATTTCGATATTTTTTACTAGGTTCACTAAATGCTAATGATCTTTTTAGAATACGTTTTGAATCAACGCCTTCAAGAGCATTAGGGTCTTCTCCATCCAAGAAAAGACGAGCTACATCTTTTTTATAATATTCTTTATAAGACTCAATTTTGCTTTGTGGAACTTGTTCTAATAATTCTTCTTTTCCATATTTTAAAAGATTAACATCTCGAATTATATTTTCATCTGAGAAAGTTACATCTACAAGTTTTGAGTCATTTTTAGAGTACAAATAATCTACCATATCTATAATATATGGCAAATGTTCTCTTTCACCACTTATCATAATTGGCTGTCCCTTGTGGATATCAAGTGCAGTTTTAAAAATTTCTTCTGGGTTTATTTTGAACTGAGTTCTGATATTTTTAGGCATTGGTGGATAGATTTTTTCTATTTCTGATTTAACTTCAAACTCTTTAAGTCCTGCCTTTTTGTACGGGTTATTATTATCATCAAATGAAAGTTTTAAAGCATTTTCGAACTCTTTACGTTCTTGCTTTTTATAATCGAACTCTTCTTTAATATGATATTTCCGTTTAAGGTTTTCAAGTTCTGGTTCTTTTGCAACTATTTTTACATATCCGGAACCTTTTTTATATGCTTCTTGTGCCAGAATGTTCATAAATGGTAAATATTTAGAATCTGCTTCTATATATACAGGTTGATTTTCTTTAAGTTTTGATTCTGTTAAAAGTTCTATTGCATATACTGACATTTTATCTGAAGGTGTGACACTACCTGTAAACGAAATACTGTCTGCTTTAAGAGTTTCGTTGGGTTTTATAAAACGCTGTTTAGTTTGTTGTATATTATAAATAGGGTTATTTGTTACGTTTTTTATATTCATTATATTATCTCCATTGAAAAGTTTTATGTCGAATTTTTATAATTAAACAGTATTTTTATAATACAGATAAATACTTGATTTTGCTGTTTTATGCATAAAAATTTACAATTAAAAATAAATTAACTTAAAATAATTATGACAACTATATTATAGATATAAAAATTGAATAAATATTAGCATTTAGTTGTTATTGTTGACCGTTTCGTTAGGTATGTATTTAATTATATATGATGTAATTGCTGGGAATATTGCTAAAATAGTTAGCACATTTGTTATGCCAAATTTTTGAGCACATAGTCCGATAAGTGATAAGAACACTGCAATAACTCCCCAGGCAAAACCGTTCATAAAACCTGCAACGATACTTTTAAATTCCGGTAAAATCTTCTGACCCAATACCATAGTGACAGGTTGTGCAAGCATTGTTGTATAACCAATAACAACAAATGTAATTAACGATATTATAGGATGTTGTTGGTATGTAAGATGAAAGAGGATTATCATGGGTAGTGTTGCTATCATTGAAAAATATAATAATTTTTTTGTGCCCCAAGCTACTTCAATGTTTCTGCTGGTTAATGAACCAACACCGCCTGCCATAACGAATAAGAATAATGCTGTTCCTATATATAACGGTGAATAATGCATTTCATTTTTCCATAAGAATGGTAATAGTGTACAGCAGCTTGTTGTTACCAAAACTTTCATCATAGAAATTACCATAAGTAAATTCATTGTTCTGTTTGTTAATATTGTAATAAATGAATCTTTAAATTTTTTATATTCAGGTTTTGGATATATATTAGAAAGTTTGGGTACGCAAATAAACATCAAGCTCGCCAAACTGAGCCCCATAATTGATGTTACAGGCATTTTTGCCATGTCAAAGTATTGGGTTACTACCGCCGCCAATAATGGTCCTAATGCGTAACCAATCGAACCCATACTAATAAAAAATCCCATTTGTCTGGCACCGTTATCTCCGCTTCCTGCAAATTTGTTTACAAATCCGGTTGCTTGAGGGTGATAAAAACTGCTTCCTAAGCTGCCGAGAATAATGAATATTATCAATAAATATATATTTGGAGCAAGTGGTGTCAGTGGTATAAATATTGAAGTCATAATTAAACCCCAGAATATAAATACTCGTTTAAGCATATTATCAGCAAAGAATCCAAATATAGGTTGTAACATTGATGAGCAAATATTAGAAATGCTCAATACTACTGTTGCCATTGCCATTGTTATACCTAATTTTGCTGCAATGAACGGCATTATAGGGTTTATAAAACCTGTGTATGAATCATTTACTAAGTGCCCTAGTGAGAGCCATGTTATAGCTTTTTTTGTTTTCATAATTCTTTCTAAAACTTAACTAATACTTTTATTGTTTCTTTTGATTTGTTTGCTTCAAATGCTTCGACAGCGTCATCTATAGAATAAATAGCTGATATGAATTGTTTGAAATCAATACGATTATTTTCTAAAAGTTTTAATGCCGGAGGGAACTGCCCGCATCTTGAACCTAGAACAGTGATTTCGTTTATAACTATTGGTGCAAGATTAAGTTCTTTTCCTGTTGCAATCGTACTTTTTAGCACAAGAACACCTCTAGGTTTAACAAGACTTAATGATGTTTCAAAACCTGAAACAGAACCGGTAGCTTCTACAACTACATCGTAATTATTATTGATAGTTATATCTTGAAGTAGTTGAGTTTTAACCCCTTGATTTTTTGCGATATCAAGTTTATTTTGATGTTTGCCTATCAAGGTTACGTCAAGTCCTTGTGAAAATAATGTTAAAGCTGTTGTTAGTCCAAGTTTACCATCTCCCAGAACAACAACTTTTTGTATTGGCTGGATATGTAGTTGTTCAGTTATTTCACACGCTGCAGCCAGTGGTTCTACAAATACGGCTTGTTCATCAGTTACATTTTCAGGCACTTCAAATAAAACATTAGTTGGCATTGTTAAATATTCTGCAAAGCAACCGTCTTTTGCGACAATACCTAATGTATGTCTATTTGGACAATGGCGATAATTTTTTACAGCACACCATTCACATTTAGGGTCATTGCATCCATAGCTTATTTCTGCTACAACACGCTTACCAACGAGTGATTGGTCGTCACCGTTTACTTCTTCTACTACACCCACAAATTCGTGACCTAAAATGCCGTTATATCCCATATATCCTTTTGTTATTTCAAAATCAGTATTACATATACCTGCAAGAGATACTTTTATTAAAGCTTCGCCCTTGTTCGGAATTGGTTTCTTATAATTTGTGTCAAGACGTAAACCGTCTTTATCATTAAATGTTACTGCTTTCATTTTATACTCCCTTAGTCTTATATATAAATTTTAAAATAAGCAATTAAAAAAGTCCAATATCATAAATCACTTTTCTTTAAATTTTTCTAATATTATGTAATAATCACTTTATGGAAAAGATTTTTGGGGATTTTATACAAAATAAAAATGTTCTGATGTTTACTTCTGCAATCGCATATATTATGGGATTATATGCATATTTTACTGATAAACCAATTTTGTTTGCGGGAATTTTTACATCAGTAGTTGTTATTTTATTATTAAAAAATTTTCCGTTAAAAATTGCATCTGTATGGATTATTATTTTTTATTTTGCTTTTTTTAATGCCAGTTTAAGGATTACAAATACAGATGATTTGTTTAAACTTGCACCGGTTGATTGTAAAATATACGGTCAGGTTGTTTCTATTCCAAATAGTAATATCCCGAATAATTCAAAGTTCTTTTTTAATGTACAAAAAGTTGAGTGTAATAATAAAATTTATAATCTTAATAATAAAACACTTGTGAATATGACTGTAGCACGTGATTTCTCAATTTCTGATAATATATCTGTTGGTGAATATTATGAGTTGAAAGGTAAGCTCTCAAAGCCATTTCAAGCAACAAATCCTTCTCAGTTTTCGTATGGAAATTATTTGAGAAATTTTAAAACATATACTGTATTCTATGCAACTGATGTCGGTGTAAAGCATATTGCACAAAATTTAACACTAAAGTGGAAAGTAGTTAAATATCTCAATGATAAACGTAATGATATTTTAAAAACTCATTCTACCTATCTAAAAAGTCCGAATCTTGAAATACTTGGTGGTGTTGTATTTGGTGATGATGCAGTTGCTCCGCCGGATTATGTAAAAACATCTTTTATCAATTCCGGCTTACTTCATATTCTTGCTGCATCAGGCATGAATGTTGCTTTTATTAGCGGCTTTTTATTCTTTTTCTTAAGAAGATTTGGTGTACCTTATAATATTAGAATTATTTCCGGAATATTGGTTATAATTCTGTATTCTTTGATGACAGGACTTGGTGCTTCTGTTATTAGAGCTGCTCTAATGTTAATTTTTATACTTTTGGGTAAGCTTATTGATAGAGACGCTCATAGTGTTGCTCTGTTATCGTTTGTAGGATTATTGATGCTTATTTATAATCCTGCATATATAAACGATGTTGGTTTTCAGTTATCTTTTATAGTAACTTTTGGGATTTTGGTTTCTGCTAATGCTGTGATGAAGTATACAAAAAGAATACCGCTTTGGTTGGCAGGGGAAATTTTTATTCCTATTATTGCTCAACTTTGGGTTATTCCGATACAGATGTTTTATTTTAATACAATAAGTACGTATTCTATCTTTGCAAATATTGCTTCGATGCCGTTTTTGTCTGTGATAAGTTTTGGAGGGTTTATCAGTTCTGTATTTTCTTTGTTTGAACCTATTGCAGATTTTATTTGCCACTGGTTCGATTTTATACTTAACCCTATGCTCAATGCTCTTGTATGGATATCAAATTTTTTCGCAGGACTTCCTAATTCCTTATTTATAACAACGCATCCAAGTATATTGCAAGTTCTGTTATATTATGTAATTTTATCAGCGTTCGTTGTATTGCTGCATATTGAGTTCAAAAATAAAAAGTTAATTCTTTCCACAATAATAATGTCATTTGTATTGTTAATATCTGCTGTATTGCATTTACCTAATCATAAGTTTGAGGTAATAGCATTTGAAGTCGGTAATGCTGATATGTTCTTATTAAAGACACCGCAAAATAAATATTTTGTTGTTGATACGGGACGTCTTGGTTATAAAGGAAGACGTTCACAGGCTGATATTATAATGCTTAAATATCTTAAAGATAAAGGAATAAAAGATATAGAAGGGCTTATCATAACTCACTTTGATTCGGATCATGCCGGTGGGGCTGTTGATTTAATTCAAAATCTTAAAATAAAACATGTTTATATGAATTCTTTATCTGATAAAAAACGACTTGCATCTAATATTTATACAGTTATTGATAAGAATGTCTATACTGATATGGTTGATGCAAAGAATAACACTCTTATATACTCTGAAAAAGATGGTTTTACAATTAAAACTTTTAGGGCAAATGTTTCTAATAAAAATGGGGATTTGTCTGAAAATGAAAATTCTGTTATTACCCTTGTTCAGTTCGGTAAAATGTCTATGTTATTTACAGGTGATTCAGGAGTTAGGGCTTTTGAATTGCTAAAACACGAATTACCCCAAGATATAACTGTATTGAAAGTAGGGCATCACGGTGCAAAAAATGTTGTTAATAAAGAAATGCTTGATTACTTAAATCCGGAAATATCTCTTGTATCGGTTGGTTTCAATAAATATGGTCATCCTTGCCCTTTGACTATAAAACTTTTATCCAAGACAAAACTCGTAAGAACAGATAAAATTAACTCAATTCGTATTGTTGCAAATCAAAAAGGGTACGAAGTTGATGGATTTGATTCAAAGTCGCATAAATACTACAAGAAATATTCACGAAAGTTTTAGATTTTCTTCATTTCTGAAATTTCAGGATTTAACAGGCGGCGTCCAACACTTGCAAAATTAACTGAGCATAGTAATTTATCACCGTAGTTAATCATTTTTTCGACAACGCCTTCTCCAAATTCCTCGTGCATTACTCTGTCACCTTGTTGAATGGCATCACTATTAACTTTATCTTCATCAGGAATATCAGACGGATAGACCGGTACAATTGGAGTTGTATTTGAACGTGTCTGTAATGGCTCGTCTGTTGACGGCATTTGTGCATTCATAATTTCTTCGTCTGCACCATGTTCTTCTGTTGGTATTGGTTGTTCAATTACTTCAGGTTCAGGTACAGGTGTCGGTGATGGAGCTGCTGCTTGTTCTTGTTCAGCTTCTTGATTGATTATAGATATTTCCTCATCAGGTTTTGATAATTCTTCTATCATATCTAAGTCATCATCTGAAAGTTCTTCGTCATCTTCCATGTCAGGAACTGCTTCAAGAGCTTCTTCTACTTCGTTCATAACAGGTTCTTCTGTTTGTTGTACTACTTCTGTCATTGCCTCTTCCGGTAATACATTAACAGGTGTTTCTTGTGTTATATTTTCTTCAACATCTGTTGTTTCTGCTTCTATTTCTATTTCTTCTATTTCTGTTTGTACAATTTCTTCAGCAATAGGTGCTTCGATTTCTTGAACAGGAACTACTTCTTCAATTAGTTCGATATCTTCATTTAATTCGTTTTCAACAGAATTATCGCTTTCGATTTCTTGTTGTTCTTCTGTAGTAGCATCATCATCATCTTCTTCATCATCATCATCATCATCATCATCTTCTTCTTCTTCAATGCTTTCTTCTGCAGGTATTTCAGTATCGTTTTCAGGTGTTTCTATTGTTTCTTCAATATCAGTTGAATTTTCAATCGATTCTACGAGTTCTTCTACTAATTCTTCTTCAACCGCATCTTGCTGTAATACTTGAACAGGCACTGGTTCTTCTTCTAATATTACAGGTTCAATAGTAGTTTCTTCTATAGATACTTCATTTATATCTTCTTGAAGTGGTTCTTCAATTACAGGTTGAATAATCTGTTCCGCTTGAACTGTTTGACAAATAGGTTCTGTTATTTTTGGTGTATAAATTTCTTCTGATTTGAGTTGATGAAGTTTTGCAATCAGCGGTACAAATTTTGTCATTTTACCGTAAGCAATAAATTCATCTTCTGCCATTTTTTGCAAGAATATATTATATCCGCCAAAATCTTTTTGTTGTTTTAGCGGTGTGAACATAAGCATATTCTTAGAACATTTTTTTAAATCGGTAAGTAGTTTATAATCATATCCGCAAATTATTGATGTGTGAACATTTTCTGTGTCAGAAATCTGTTTTAATATCAATTTATCGGAGTTATCATTTGTTACCGGTGTGAATGCATAAAATTCTGAGTTTATTTCTTGAAGCACCGAATATATATATTTGATACATTCTTTTTGCAAGCTTTCTTGTATACAAGAAATATCTATTACAACTGTATTTTCTGTTTCAAATTTCGTTTTTAATATTGAAAAATCTTGTTCGTTTTGTGCAAAAACATTCCAATCTCTTATTTGTTTGATTTTATTTTTCAAAATTACAAGCTGCATTAGTCTGGTTCGCATAAATTCAGAATCAATAACAGCTTTGAATGTGTCAAACGGAATAAATTCAACAGTTTTAGAATATTCACTTAACTCTTCAAATATTGCTTGAATCATTGACTTGCTTTCAGCAGTCGCATCTTCAAACCCCTTTTCATAAATATAGTTTATAGTTGAAGAATTTAGCGGAAGTTTGAAATCTTTTGTTAAGGTAATTTTATTTGATTTAAATATACCTGTGGTATCAAAAACAACAATTTTTTGTTTTCTTGCTTGTAGTTGTAATGCTAGATTATTTAATAGAACTTTCGTTGTAAAGAACTTTTCAGCACAAATAATAGGGTTATCTTTTAGAATATTAAAATCCACAATAAGTTTATTTTGTTGCTGTGCAAGATTACATAAGTTGAGCGGGTCTGAATGCTCAAGAGAGTCTAGTAATACAGATGAATCTATTGGTTCAAGTTCAGCTCTTAGTGATGGAATAGAACCATCATAGGCAGAGATGCCATTATTATATTTGAAAATTAATTTTGCAATAGCTACTTTACCAATTCTTGTTGCTTCAAGGTGAAGTACTTGTGCAATATAACTGTTTTGACTATCTGTTATTTTGATGAATCCTGATAAAACAAGTTCATTTTCATAACATAATTTTATCAAACTATTCTTAACTTCAATAATATTCATATAAAGAACCCTTTTATATACTATCTCTCATCGTGTATTCTAGCATAAAATTTGTTTGGATATATCCATTAAACAGTCTATTCATTATTCAAATTTTAAATAAGATTATTGTTTTCGGTATGCTCTTATGAAACCTGATTCAGCACTTAATCTTTCGTTAAACCAGATAAAATTATTTTTTTCTAATATATCAGTTATTTGTTGGTGTCCTTTTAAATGCCATTCAAGAAAAACAATATCTATTTTATTAAAAAGACCTGATATATCAATATCTTTTATGCACTCGTACTCTGCACCTTCTATATCCATTTTTAATATAATAGGATTGTCTGTATGTTTAGCTAGAACCTCTTTAAGAATATCAGAACTTTTTTTTAGTTCTATCTTGCTTTCTTCTGAACATTCACGTTTGATAGCTTGTGCAAAATCCGGAACAACTGTATTAACAGCACTGGCATTGATATCATCTATTTCAGGAAGATTATCTTTTATATTTCTGCTAAACCATCCATAATTATAGAGTTCTATTTTTTCTGATAATTCTGGATTCATTGAAATATTTGTTTCTGCCATATTATATGGTCTTGAAAACGGTTCATAAGCATATACTTTTTGTATATTTTGTTTTGAAGCAGCATATAACGCCGAATCACCAATGTTAGCACCAACATCAATAAAAATACAATTATTTAACCCTCCAAATTCATAATCCATTCTGGAGAATATCTCAAAGAAACCAATAAGGTTAACCATTTTTGAGAATTTAATCCCGTTAAATTCAATATGGTCATCAAACTCATCCCATTCAAGAGGAATTCTGACCTGAAAAATGGTTCCTTTATGTTTATATTCTTCATATTGAGGCACTATTATTTTAAACCTTTACGTTTATAATAATCTTCAATGAAGCCTGTATTGAATTTACCGCTTACGAAAACTTCATCTTCAATAATACCTTGATGGAAAGGAATTGTTGTACTAATACCTGTAACAACATATTCTTTTAGTGCTTGGTACATTCTTCTTCTTGCTTCGTTTCTGGTTTCGCCCCAGCAAATCAATTTACCAATCATAGAATCATAATATGGTGGAATTGAATATCCTGGGTATACGTGAGAATCTACTCTTATACCAAAGCCTCCCGGTGCGAAATAACCATCAATTTTACCGGGACAAGGCATAAAGTCTTTGTCAGGATTTTCAGCATTGATACGGCATTCAATAGCGTGACCACGTAATTGAATATCATCTTGTGTATAGTCAAGTTTTTCACCTGCGGCAACTCTGATTTGTTCTCTTACAATATCAACTCTTGAAATCATCTCTGTTACACAATGTTCTACTTGAACACGTGTATTCATTTCCATAAAGTACCATTTGCCATCGTGGTCTAATAAGAACTCACAAGTACCTGCACCTTCATAGTTAATTGCTTTAGCTGCACGAACAGCTGCGGCACCCATTTCAGCTCTTGTTTTTTCGTCAATAGCAGGAGATGGAGCTTCTTCTAATAATTTTTGATGACGTCTTTGGATAGAACAATCTCTTTCTCCAAGGTGAATAACGTTGCCAAAACTGTCACCTAATACTTGAACCTCGATATGTCTAGGGTTTTCTAAGAATTTTTCTGCGTAAACATCTGGATTTCCAAAGAAATTTTGAGCTTCTTGTTGGCATAAGTTTAAGTTTGCTTCAACATCTTCATCTCCACGACAAACTCTCATTCCTTTTCCGCCGCCGCCTGCTGTAGCTTTTAGAATAATAGGATATCCAACTTTGTTCCCGAAAGCTTTAACTTCTTTTGCAGTTTTAACAATACCTGTACCAGGAGTAACAGGTACATCATTTTCAATCATTGTTTTACGAGCGGTAGCTTTATCGCCCATTTTTCTCATTGCTTCTGAAGTTGGTCCAATAAATTTTATACCGCTTTCTTCGCACATTTCTGCAAAATCAGCTCTTTCAGATAAGAAACCATATCCCGGATGGATTGCATCTGCTCCGGATACACTAGCTGCTGCCATAATTCTGCTTATATCAAGATAACTTTGGTTACTTTGTGCTGGTCCGATACAATATGAATCGGTTGCTAATCTAACGTGTAATGATTCGGCATCAGCCTGTGAATATATTGCAACAGTAGGAATACCAAGTTCTCTGCAAGCTCTGATAACTCTTACTGCAATTTCCCCTCTGTTTGCTACTAATACTTTTTTAAACATATCCTCTATCCTTTATTCGGCTATATTAACCATAAAAAAGGCTGCCTATTTTAGGTCAGCCTTTTTTAATAAATATTATTCAACGTACATGATAGTTTGACCGTATTCAACAGCCTGACCGTCTTGTACACAAATTTCTGTAATTTTACCTGAAAATTCAGATTCAATTTGATTCATTAGCTTCATTGCTTCAACGATACAAACTGTATCACCTGCAGAAACTGTATCACCAACTTTTACAAATGGTTCTGCATCAGGAGATGGTTTACTATAGAAAGTACCAACCATAGGTGAAACAATAGCGTTACCTTTCTTAGCAGGTTCTGCTGCTTCTGCAGTTGCAGGTGCAGATGGTTGTGCCGGTGTTGCTGCTGCAACTGGTGCTGCAACTGGCATTGGCATTCCTGCACTAATAACTTCAGGTAGGTCTTTTCTGATAGTTATTGCTTGTTCGCCTTCTTCTAATGATATTTCTGTTAATTCATTATCAGCAATTATCTTAGCTAATTTTTCAATATATTCTACTTCAAATTTCATTATATTATATTCCTCTTTAGTTCTAGCAACGATCTAAATATTCATTAGATCTGGTATCTACTCTGATAACGTCACCGTTAGATACGAAGAACGGAACGTTAACTACAGCCCCTGTTTCTAATGTAGCAGGTTTTGTACCGCCTTGTGCAGTATTTCCCTTTTCTGCAGGTGGTGTATCTACAACTTCTAATTCAACGTGAGCAGGGATATCAACACCGATGATTTTCCCATCGTGCATAAGTACTTGTATTACCATATTTTCTTTTAAATACTTAACGCCGCTGCCTACTTGATCTTCTGTTAGCTGCATTTGTTCATAAGATTCGTTATCCATCATAACGAATTCTTTACCTTCTTTATATAAATATTGCATTTCACGTCTGTCTAATGTCGCTTTTGCAACTTTTTCACCGGCTCTGAATGTTTTTTCAACTACTTGACCTGTTTCTACGTTTTTCAATTTAGAACGTACAAACGCTGCACCTTTACCAGGTTTTACGTGTAAAAATTCAACTACTGACCAAAGACCATTGTCTAATTGTAGAGTTAAACCTGTTTTAAAATCGTTTACAGAAATCATATAAGCTCCTTATAATATCTATAATATACTGTTTTTCCTGATGATACCATAAAAACTTTAATTTTCAAAATATATATGAAGTTTTAGCAATAAAAATTGTTATTACTTAACTTCCTAAAAGTAAAGTTCCGTCCAGCGTGAGGTTTGTTGTATCTTTTAGCTGAGGATAATTTTCTATATTATTGTTCTTTACGAAATCAATCGCAGAACTTCTTGCTATTTCAAGAATTTTTGCATCTCTTACGATATCTGAAATCATTAAATCAGGTAGCCCGCTTTGTCGTACCCCTAAAAATTCTCCAGGTCCTCTTATTTCTAAGTCTTTTTCCGCAATGACAAATCCGTCATTTGTTTCAGTCATTACTGATAAGCGATGTTTGACATCTTGTGATGAAGAAGATGTTGTCAGGATACAATATGATTGAAGATTGCATCTTCCTACCCGTCCTCTTAGCTGATGAAGTTGTGATAACCCGAATCTTTCTGAATTTTCTATTACAATAACGGTGGCATTTGGAACGTCAACACCAACTTCTACAACGGTAGTTGCTACAAGAATATTATATTCTCCGTTCTTGAATTTTTCCATAACTTCATCTTTTTCTGCGTTTCTTAGTTTCCCGTGAAGAAGTCCTATTTTTAAATCGTTAAAAACAGTTTCTTGTAAACGTTCTGCTTCTTTTGTTGCGGCTTTTGCTGATAAGGTTTCGCTTTCATCAATTAACGGATAAACAATATATGCTTGATGACCTGCCTTAATTTCATCACGAATAAGTGTGTATATCTGTTTCTTTGTCATTCCCATTTTGGTAATGATTGGTTTTCTGCCTTTTGGCAGCTCATCTATAATCGTTAAGTCTAAATCACCATTCATTGTGATTGCTAATGTTCTTGGAATAGGAGTTGCAGTCATTGTTAAAGTTTGAGGATTATGTGCTTTTTTTCTTAGCTCAAGACGCTGTTTAACGCCAAATCTGTGTTGTTCATCAATTACAACAGCTCCAAGATTAGCAAAATCTACGCTATCTTGAATCAAGGCGTGGGTGCCTACAGCAATATTTATCTGCCCGTTTCTTAGTCCTGTTTCGAATTCTTGTCTTTCTTTTTTTCTAAGACTTCCTAAGAATAATCCAACACTTAAACCAAGAGGAGTAAGCCATTTTACGAGGTTGTTGTAATGCTGTTGAGCAAGTATTTCTGTCGGAGCCATCATAGCTGCTTGGTATCCGTTTTCAACAGCAGCAAGAAGCATAATGCAGGCAACAATAGTTTTCCCGCTGCCGACATCTCCTTGCAGAAGTCTTTGCATTGGTTCTGTGGAATTCATATCGTTTAAGATTTCGTTTACAGCTTTTTTCTGTGCTCCGGTTAGTTCGAATGGTAAACTTTTTATAAATCGCATTACAAGTCCATCTGTCTGTACTTGTAATGGCAAAGATTTATTTTCGATTTTATTTGTTTCTCTTGCTATGGCAAGTTTTAGTTGTATTAAAAATAATTCCTCAAAAATCAATGAAAAGCGGGCTTTTTCTAATTGTTCCAAACTATCCGGAAAATGAATTTGTTCGACAGCTTCTTTTTTATCTAATAGTCCGTATTTTTGACGTAAATAGTCAGGAACAACATTTACAATAGTTTCTTTATAGCATTGTATTGCATTGTAAATAGCTTTGCGTAATGTTTTTATATTTAATTTTTCGCTTAAGGAATACACTGGTACTATTCTTGCCAGATTAAGGTTTGTGTTTGTTAGAAAATCTTCTGACATTATTGAATATGTAGTATTTTCAAGTGTGTATTTCCCGTCATAAGAGTTCATTTTTACGGTTCCGGAAATGACAATACCTGCTCCCGTAGGGAATTGACGTTTAGAACGTTCGAGAATGAATTTTGAGCTTTTTGCAAAAAAGAAACATAGTTCTATACTTCCGGTTTCATCTGCAATGCGAACTTTCATAACACCTAATCCTTTAGGAGTTACAAAACAATCAACGGATTTTATGTAGGCAAATACGGTGGTTGTTTGTCCAAGCTCAAGGTTTTTTATCAAAGTTCTTTGTGAATAGTCAATATGTTTACGAGGAAAATAAAATAATAAATCACTCGCTGTGAATATTCCAAGTTTATTAAGCATAGCTCCAACTTTTGGACCTACACCTTTTACGTATGTTACAGAAGAAAACGGATTAGGTTTACCATTTTCGTCTTTAATCGGATTGTTTGCTTTTTCGTCAAGTTCAAGTTTTAGAACTTTTACAAAGTATTCAATAGCAATTTTTCTATCCGGTAAAGATGATGTTGAGTACATTTCAAAGTATTTTAAAATGACTTTCCATCTTTCCGGAATAGATGATTTTTTAATAATTTTTCTTATATGTGAGCACATAAAAGCAGAAAAATATTGTTGTTTTCCACGAATATTTATATATTTGTTTTTTACTTCTACATTTATGGCTTTTTTTATGATTTCTAAATTATCCAATTAAGCGAATAACCTCGTATAAGTCTAAAGTATGTTCTTTACCTCTGATTTTTACATTTGATATTTTAACAATATCAACAATTCCTCTTACGTGTGCATAAGTTGAACTGCTTATAAGAAGATTTGTTTTATATATTTTATTGTTACCTTCAATTCTGCTTGCAAGGTTTACCATATCGCCGATAACGGTATATTCCATACGTTTTTCTGAACCTATATTACCAACGAAAGCCTCACCTGTATTTATCCCAATACCGATTTCTATTTTTGGTTTTCCCTCTTCCAGCCATTTAGTCTGAAGTTCTTTTACCTTATCTAACATTTCGCAGGCACATTTTACTGCGTTTTTAGGGTGATTTTCATCTTGAATAGGCTCGCCAAATATTGCCATAACAGCATCACCGATAAATTTATTTATGACTCCGTTGTTTCTTGTTACAATAGGCTCTATTTCAGTAAAATATTCGTTTAAAATCACAGAAACTTCATCTGCAGAAAGTTTTTCACTCATTGATGTGAAACCTCTTATATCGGCAAATAAAACTGTAACATTTGCTTTTTTCCCGCCAAGTTTTAATTCATCTATGTTTTTTACAACACTTTTCATAATGTCTTCTGAAATGTATTTACCCATAGCAGATTTTATTTTTTCTTTATTTCTGTCTTCAAGAATATACTTATGTGAATATGCAAAAATCATAGTAATTATTGTCATTGATATTGGAGTTATAGTATTGATTGCGTATCCGTGACGATATAGCAATGCACATAATGTAATGTATGCAATAATAATAATTGATACTTCTGTTAAAGCAATGAATAATGTATGTTTTCTAATTATTATAAATGTAAGAAGCATTAGTGATAATGCAAAGAATACATTTTGCCAGTCCTGAAGTTCGTACATGAAGTATTTGTTCAAAATGTTATCTAATGTAGTTGCTTGAATATCAAGTCCAGAATGTTCGTTAGATATAGGTGTTCTTTTTACATCAGCTAAGCCTGTTGCTGCTGCTTTTACATTAGCACCGATAAGAACAATTTTATTGTCAAATTCTGATGGGTCAACTAATGGCTTTTGACCTAGTTTTAATTCTTTATAAGAATCCATAATATCTATGGCAGAGTACGTTTTATGCGAATACGAAGAAGATGACGGATTAGGTTGATAGAATCTTAAATGAGAGAAAATCCCTTCATTTTCACGATTTGTAGGAATGTGTACCTTACTTTTATCGCCAATTATTTCTCTGTCTGTTATGCAAAAACCTTCATTGTCATTTATATATGAAAATGCACGGAGAGCTAACGATGGATATATTGTCCCTTTATAATTGATTGCATTTATCGCAACACGCAGGTATCCGTCAGCTCCTCTTGCAGTGGTTATAGAACCTGCCATTTTTATAGAATCCAGATAAGCTTCAGGAAAAATAACTGCACTTTTGAATGGAAAATCATTTGCGTGTATACGTAAATCATTTATATCAATAGCAAGTTTATTATGAAATTTTTTATCGTATTCTTCTCCAAACTTTTTATCATAATAAGGTCTTGCACTAAAGGTTGTTCCTACAACAAGGTTGTTCATTTGTTTTAGGCAATTAAAATATTCTCTGTCTGCTTGAATATCGTCATTTGAAGTTACAATGCTATCAGAGATAACAACTTTTGCTTTTGTGTATTCTCTGAAATAGTTATAAATTCCGCAATATAAATTACGTTTCCAAGGCCATCTGTGTCTGCCGATAGATTTATCATCAATTACAATTAGGACAATATTGTCACTCCCTGCTTTGTTCGCAGTGAATGTTTTAACCATATAATTATATGCTTTAGGTTCAAAAAATTCGTCAGTTGCCCAATAAGCAAGCCACAAAAATAAACCTATTGATAATAGCAATAATAAAAATTTTAAAAATCTCATAGCCTCAACCTCTTATTTTATGATATAATAAATTCAGTAAAAAGGACAGATTATGAACAAAAATTTAATACAAATGTTATCAGAAGAGAAGTTATACCCGATAATCCGTCAAAAAGATGCATCAAAAGCTGAAGATATTGCTAATGCTCTTATTGATGGCGGTGTAAAGATTTTAGAAATCAATGTTGAAAATTCTAAAATATACGATGTTATATCGAATGTTTCAAAAAGAGCTACTGTTTGTGCGGGAAGTATAATAACTACTTGGCAGGCTAATGCAGCATTCAATGCGGGAGCAAAAATGTTTTCATCACCAATTTTTCAAATGAATATGGTGAAAATTTCCAAGAATATAGGTGTTCCGTTCATTGCCGGTGCAACAACTGCGAATGAAGCATACAATGCTTGGAAAGCAAGAATTCCAATGATAAAAATTTTCCCTACAACAGCATTAGGCGGGGTGCAGTATATAGAAGATATACTTAGACAGATGCCTTTCCTTAATATTCTTCCTATGGGTAATATCAGAGTTGATGAAATATCGTCTTACTTGGAAGCAGGAGCTGTTGCAGTTGGTATTGGCAGAGATTTATGTGATTGTGACAATCTTAATGAAATTACTGCAAAAACAAAACAAATATTTGAGTCTATTAGAAACAAATAAATTGAGGGCAGAATGAAGAAAGTACTGATTTCCGGTTATTATGGGTTTGATAATTTTGGTGATGAAGCCATTCTCGGAATTTTATTAGATAAATTAAAAGATTGTCAGGTGACAGTGCTTACTGCTGACCCGAGAAAAACTTTTGATACTTATGGGATTCACACGGTTTATACTTTTTCATTAGATCATGTTTTGAAAGAAATTGCGGCTTGTGATGTTTTGATTTCCGGCGGTGGAAGTTTGCTTCAAAATGCTACAAGTTCAAAAAGCTTATGGTTTTATTCAAGTATTATACAATTTGCATTACTAATGAAAAAGGAAGTTGTCATTTTCGCTCAAGGAATAGGACCTATCAAAGGTTGGTTTTCAACAATGTTAGTAAAAGGGCTTTTGAAAAAGTGCAAATATATTTCTGTTAGGGATGAAAACAGTCTTAAGTTGTTACAGAAATGGAAAATAAAAAATGCAAATCTTGTTTGTGACCCGATGTATGGTTTAGAAGTTGTTCAGCCGGAAAGAACTTCTAAGATTGGTATTCAATTAAGAAGATTTGATACACTTACAGATGAATTGTTCGACAAAATAGTTCAGCAGGTTAAATCAAGATATTATAATCGTGAAATAGAGTTATTATCGTTGCAGGATGAGATGGATGCAGGTATCTCACAGGTATTTATCAATAAGTTAAAACATGTTGATCCGAATATTAAAGTTAAACTTGTTACTGGTTTGAATAATGAGCAGATTATTAAGCGAATATCGGAATATGATTGTTTAGTTGCAATGCGTTTTCATGCTTGTCTTGTTGCTTTGAAATATGGTGTTAAAACTCTTGCAATAGCTTATGACCCTAAGGTTGAAACTTTAGCGAAAGATGCAGGAATTCCATATTTAAATATGGAAAGCAAGAAAAATAATTATGAACAATTATTTAATGATATGGAAAATCTTTCACGCTGGAACTTGATGGAAGCTGCGAAAAATAAAAAGTTTAGTTGGGAAAAAACAGGTATTTATGAGGTTAAAAAGGAAAAAGACCCTCGTAAAAGAAAAAGGAAATAAACAAGAAGCCTGTTGTTATTACAACAGGCTTCTTAATATAAGTTTGTTTTATATTACCCGAAGAGTCTTCCGAAGAATCCTTTTTTAGCGGTGTTCTTTATTGGTTTTGCGTCAGGAATCGGTTCATAAATTACATCTGAAGCAATTCCCTTTAATCCTTGTAAACCTTCTTCAATAGATTTTGTGTCATTCTTTTCGCTTAGTGAATCAATTTGTTTAGCAATATTTTTACCTAAATTTTCAGGACCTTTAGCAATAAATATAGAGTCACCCATTACGAAAGGAACAAATGCTGAAACGTTTTCTGCTTTAAGATGTAATCTTGAATTGTTACCTTTTACTGTAAAGCTCATATCTGTAAATAGCATATTGTTTGGGGCATGTTGTAGAATATTTGATGTATATTCCAGAATTGTGTCTTCTCCTGCTTTTTCATTGGTAAGTATTTTTTCTTTGATAGCAGTTGAATTTAGTGCACTATTTAGTATATCTTTATTCCATTTGCTGGGGTGTGGTTTAATTGTTACTGCTGTAAATTGGGGGCTGTTATAATTTGTATTAAAGTTCATAATGTACTCCTTTTAGGGTTTACATATACTATAAATTATCTAAAAATATTTTTTGCTGATATATTACGCAATATTAACAATAATTAGTTAAGATATGAGTAATTTGTTTCATATATTAAATTTATTTTTGGAGCAGTTTCTTTCCAAAAATTATGTATACATTTAATTCCGTCTATAGAGGTTTGATACTCGATAATAACGTCTTCTTCTGTATATTTGGGACCTACATATATGCTATCGTTATCAATATAATTATAGTTAAAAGGATTGTTCTTATTTTCTTCAGTTATTTCTCCTATTTGTTCCCATTTTTCCGGCATTTTTTCTTTTGATTCTTCTGTCAATCGGTTCCAAATTTCAGTTCCAAGTTCATATAATGTATCGTAGTCTAATGGTTCAAATTTATCTGTCTTTTTTAAGCTGGAGTATTCACCATCTTTATTGAGAGCTATTTCTTCGTGTAACTTATCATTATTATTCAAAACTTTGAAATCAGAAAAACTTAATGGAGTTGTTAGTCCATCGTGATCTGGATGACCGTGAATAGAGGTATAGTTATATCCAGGAATTTTTGTTTTTAACATATCAAAGAATAACAAATCTCCATAGACACTTTCTGAATCTCCTCGATATTCTCCTAATATGTCATTATTTTTTCCAATATAAACCATATATTCTCTTGGATATGGTTTGTTTAATTCGTTAATTATCTTTTCTTTTGCGTATTCCATTGCATCAGTTCTGTTATCAAAGCTTGTTTGTTCAGATTCTACAATAGGTGAAAAATTAAAAGCATCGTATACCGTTTGAACAGCTGCACCTGTTCCTATAAAAAATCCTGCTGTTGCTAAACATAATTTAGGCAGCAATCTTGATGAATGTTTTTGAGAATCATTTTCTTTATCTTTTGAATCAATCGGATTAGATGATTTTTTACCTGTAAAATATAATGGTTGAATTGGTTGTAAAGAACTATTTATTTGCATATTACACCTCACAATCTAATATTAAATTGTTTGGTGCTTTTTCTTCATTGGTTACTATAAAACCGCATTTCTTGTAAAAAGGTACAGCATCTTGTACGGCTTGAACAGAGATAGGTTTATCATTATAGGTTTCTTTTATGTAGTTTATCATTGAGGAACCGACTTTTTTATAGTGTCTGTCACAATGGTTTTTAGAGTTGTTGTCGGGATCAACTTGAAGCCAGCTTATTTCATTTGTATCTTGGTTTAATTCAGAAAAAAGTACTAAGCCTAGAATTTTGTCCGGATTTAAATGTTCATAATCATCTTTTTGTGTTGTGAGTGCGATATAATGTTCTTTATCAACAATATCATAGTTGCAACCTTTTACTGCATCCGAATATATATTAAAAGCGTATGAAATACCTCGTGTTTCCCACTCTCTTGCTGTATCAAAAAGACACTCTGTGTCATTATCATCATTAATATCTAATTCAACCAATGCAGCTTGTTTATTTTCTGTAGTATTGTTAGGTTTGCATTGTTGGATAGATGTATTTTTTATAAAGTTGGCTGTAAAATTAATGGGATACATATTCTTTTTAAAACATCAAAAAATATTTTTTGCTATAAAAATAAAAAAATATGCAAAATTTATTTTTAGAAGTTTTATACTATTATGATGTATAGTATGGATAATAAATTTTCATTTACAGGTAAGACAAAAATTTTTGCAATTTCGGATTCTCATCAGGATACAAGAAAAACGCGTGCTTTTCTTTCCGAAGTTATAAATCGTTCCAAATCAGATGATAATATTTTATTATTAAATTGTGGAGATATGTTTAAAGGCATATATCCAAGAGAACTTGAAAGTGACAGCTATACAAAAACTAAGCAGTTAGCTCCAAATGTTGAGATTGTTTCTACTCTTGGCAATAATGATTTTGGTTTTAATAAAGAAAGTGTTGATTATCTTGTTGATACAGTTAAAAACTTTACTAAAAAAGGTATTCACATGGTATGTGCAAACATATTTGAAACAGGAACCGGTAAACGTCCTGAATGGCTTAAACCTTATACAACGGTTAACCGTGATGGTGATAAAACACTTGTTACAGGTTTTTGTATAAATAATATCAATACTCAACGATTTGGATTATATCCGAAAAAACAAGAAGAAGTTTTAGAAGAAATAAAAGGATATATTGAAAAAGAAAAACCTGATAATGTTATTGTTTTAAACCATGATTATATGTCCTCAAGTCTTTCTCTGCAAGAAGCAGCAGAAGAAAAAGGGGTTCATTTTGATGCAATTATAGGCGGTCATGACCACAATTATATTAAACCTGATGTAGAAAAACATATATTCTATCCTCAATCTTTCAGTGATTCAATGTATGAATTTGAACTAAATAAAGATGGGTCGGCAAAAACTTTAGAAAATTTGAAAGTTTTGAAGCAGGATGATGTTCATATATCAAAAGAGTTAGAAGCAGATTTGATACCATTCGAAAAAGAAACAGAACTTTTAGAAGACTTTGCACCAAGTATTTTAAATTTGGAAAAAAGATATTCTGAACCTTGTTCTATGGGAACATTTTTTGCTGATGAGATGAAAAATATGACAAATTCAGAAATTGCAATGTTTTCATCAGGGTTTATGATGAAACCTATTCCATATCAAGAGGCACCGCTTACAAATTACGATTTTAAGAAGCTTGTAATAGGTAATAATCCTATTCAAAAAGTTGAGTTGGGTGCTGAGGACTTGAAAGAGATTTTTGAACATAGTTATGAACTCAGAACTAAAGATATAGAAGCTAATTCACGATTCTTACAATGTTCTTCTAATCTTGGTGTAGAAGGTATATGTGATAAGAAAAATGGTAAATTTATTGTTAATCAGCTTTATGTTGACGGACAACCATTGTTAGATGAAAATGGAAAAGCTTTGAATGGCGGGCAGAAAATCTCTTGCGCTATAGATAGTTATATAGGTGGCGGCGGTCAAGGGTTTGAAATTTTAGATAGAACTTCAAAAGAAAATTGTGTATATGACAACAAAGAACTAACTATTGATAATGTGTTCAGGCATGCACTCTCTGAAACTGCTTTGCAATTTACTAAGGGTGATAGCTATCCTAAATACAAAATAATTGAAGAAATTATAAATTAGATTTTAGGATATTGATATACTTTTCTTTTCTTACTAAAATGAGCAAAAGGAGAGTTTTATGATTAACCGTTTAAAAAATACATTAGAAGAGTTTAAGACATTTGCGATGCGTGGCAATGTTATTGATATGGCTGTCGGTATCATTATTGGTGCTGCATTTGGAAAAATTGTTGACTCTATGGTGAAAGATATAATAATGCCTCCGTTAGGCTGGCTTATGGGAAAAGTAGATTTCGCAAATTTATATTTTACATTACCTAATTCTGATGGACATATTGTTTCATATCCGTCACTAGAAGCTGCTCAATCAGCAGGTGCTGTTACCATCAATTATGGGTTATTTATCAATACATTGATAAGTTTTATTCTTGTGTCATTTTGTGTCTTTTTGCTAATAAAACTCATTAACAAGCTTAGAGCTGCTGCAAAACTCGACTGTGAAAAAGAAGAAGTTATTGCAACTAAAGAATGCCCGAGGTGTTATTCAGTTATCGATAAACGAGCAAGTAAATGTCCTTGTTGTACTGCTGATATTTAATTAACCTTTTATATCAAAAATCTTTTTTAAGGCATTCATGTTTTGGTGAATATTGTTTTGATTATCAGCTGCTTTCGCTGCGGCTTTCATTGAGTCAAGTATTCTTAAATCTTTTGGACCGTGATTACTGTAGTAAACTCTATTTCCAACAACTGCCATATATTCATCAAGGCAACCACTTGTTATACCTTGTTCGATTGGAACAGGATTGCTCTTTTGGCTTTCAACAATTTTTCCAATTTCAGTTACAAAATCTTTTCTTTCTTCAGGTTTTAACGACGCTACTGCTTCTTTCATTCTTTGTAAAACTTCAGGACTTGGTTTTTTAAATGCCATTCCGAATGAAGTTTGGTTTCTGTTATAAGCTGGTGTCATTGGGGTAATCATATTTTATCTCCTACTTTTAGTTCTACACAGTTTATATAAATACCCTCAAAATATTAATTGCCCTAAAATAGAAAAAACTTATCATTGCTTAATACTTTTTCTTGCATATTTTGTAATATCAACCAATGAATTTATATCACCAATATTATAGCTGCAATTTTTACTCCATCGTGACGGGCAAATATCAATTCCGCCTCTGCGTGTGTAAAGAGCACTAACCAGTATTTCATCATTTAGATTTAAGACATCAGATAACCTTTTATAAATCATTTCACAGCATTCTTCGTGAAAATGGTATTCAGAACGGAATGAACTTAGGTATTTTACCAAACTATCTTCTTTAATATGTTTAGTAGATTTATAGAAAATAAATGCATCTCCAAAATCAGGCTGGTGGGTTACCCTGCAATTTGAACGTAACGAATCAAAAGTAAGATAATACTCTTTTAAAGCATTTGTTTCTTCAATCTCAATTAGTTCAGGTGCTTCTTTGAACTTTTCAATTTTTAAAGTAGTTTCATCTACAAAACTCATTAAATCAACAAAGTTATTAAATATTTCAATGCGTTCTGCGTTGTTGTTAAAAAAGTTAATTGTTACGTTTGTTTTTAAAACATTACTTAAATCTTTTTCAATCATATTTTTACATGTATTTAAACATTCTTGCGTATCCTTGCCATATTTGCTCATGTTGAATGAATTTAAGTATAATTTTAAAGATTTTGACTCAATAAGATAATCATTATTACAGTTATATTTTATTTTCATCACTCTTGTAACAGGAATTCCGTTTTTGGTCATAGAGGAGAACTCATAAGCATGCCAGATATCCCAGCCTTCAAATGGTAAGTTTTTTCCATCAAGATCATATTGTTCTCTATTGATTTGTCTTGGAACTGCGACCAACAATGTTGGGTCATAAGTTTCACTTCCGCTGCTTTTCTTTCCAAGATGTTTGGCTGCTATTTCGTTTGTTTTATCAATCATAATCACTCTCCTTAATAACCGGATAATATTATTAAGCAATAAAAAAGGCACTCTGTAAAGAGTACCTTTTTTCGATATTACAATATTGTTTCTAGTTGTTACTTAATACGATTTTTAATGTTGCTAAGTTCTTGATAGACAACATTTTATGTTTGTTTCTTTGAGCACGTGAAATTTCAAAAATTCTAATAATTCTTTGAATTTCATCTATATCTTTTTGTGAGTTAATTTTATAAACATTTTCTATTGGATCAGCGACAACTGCCATCATTGCGTTTAATTCAGATTCCTTCATTATAAATTCCTTATCAAAATATCCTATATACTTTAATAAAGTTTTTTCTTTCATGATAATTGCCCTTTTTTTAGATAATATTAAGAAATGTTTCACTAATGTGAAAAAGTTCTTTTATACCCCTTGTTTAGATTTGTTTAAATCAGTTCGTTTTGGTAGATATCAATTAGCTCTCTGTGCATTTTTACATTGTGAACTCTTATATAGTCAATATGATGTTCTATTGCAAGAGTATTTAATGCAAGTGTGAAAATGTCTTTCTCTTGATTTGTTCTATCTTTAATATTTAAGATACTTTTTCTTGAAATTCCCGTCATGATTGGATAGCCAAATGTGAATAATTCATCAATGCGGTTGAATATTTTAAAACTGTCTTCTCGAGTTTTGTCAAAACCTATACCGGGATCGATTATTATTGATGTTATTTCTGATTTATTCGCAAATTCTATTTGTTTTGTTAAATCAAAAAATATTTCATCCATAATATTTTCAGTAACTATAGGTTCTGACATGTTTATTTTATTACCTGCAGAGTGTTGTAAAATAAGCGTTGCATTGTTTGCTGCAACTACTTCTGCCATTTTGTCATCATATTTCAATCCTGATACATCATTTATGATAGAAGCTCCGTTTTTGAGGCATTCTTGTGCGACAATAGAACTCCTTGTGTCAATGCTTATTGGAATGTTATATTGTTTGCTTTTAGCGTATTCTAATACCGGTAAAATTTTTTCAATTTGTTCAGTTGCATCAATAGGGCTTGCTCCGGGTTTTGTTGACTCTGCTCCTATGTCTATAACGTCAGCACCTTCCTGTATTAGTTTTGTAAAATGTTCGCATGCTTTTTCTGTTGAGTTGTATTCTCCTCCATCAGAAAAAGAATTGGCTGTTATATTTAAGATACCAACAATTTTTGTCTTGTTATGTTTTTCAAAAAGTGTTTTTGTGATTTCTTCCCCTAAAACTCCTAATGAAAAAGGTTGATGTTTAAGTTTTGCTGCGATTTTGTTAAGTTGAGAAAAACTCCCGCCCAAAATAGCATCAGATGTTTCTATCTTTCCAGTTATTACTTCTCTGTGAGTTGCACAATCTGCACCTACAGATAGGGCTGTTTGTTTCAAAATGTTCGCTTGTGCAGGATTTAGATTGTATATTTTTAGGTTTTTGTATATGTATTTATCTACAGCTTTATGTTTATAGGATTTGTCAAATCCTATTTGCTCAAGCTCATTTTCTATATTCGTATTATTGATACTTTTTATTGAAAATCTTGTTGATACCATTTTAAGGAAATCCTTATCTTATTTCATCTTTATGGAAAAATCTGTAAAATTTAGTGTTTTCATACCAGTAGCAATATTTGTCTGCAATAGGTTCTATTATTGCAAAAACTACAGCCAATATTTTTAAAGAAATTCCGCCAATATGAATTACTCCCAGTGCGACTACGTATATCAATAAAATGATTGCAATATCTCTGCCAAGTAGATTCATTATTCCCTGCCAGTGAAGATACAAGTAATATGCGATAGCACATCCGATAATCAGTGAAATAAGTTTTCTCATAGAAATATCCCTTATAAAAAACCGTGCCACTACCTATCGGCAGGCATGAAATAATGAATCGGACTACAGTATCTCCTCCTTAATGATATAACACCCGCAAAGAATGCCTTAGTGCTGCTGTGTTTCCACCCTGACACGGTTCGACAGTTTACGCCGCTATATATTAAGTTATCAACAATACGATAATCTTCAACAATACTCACACAAGCCTCACAGTAGGCCCTGCACCCCGCTAAGCGTTCGGGTCGAGAGGTCCGCTATGTCCCCGTGGAGCACGGTCTATTTTTATATTAGCATAAATAACCATTTTGTATATTCCCCTATTAACATATATGTTACATTCAATATATATTGTGATATTATACTGTTATGAAAAAGTTTTTATTATTACTTAGTTTATGTATAGTTTTTCAATCTTTTGTCTTTGCGGAGGATACTCAGGTTGGGCAGGTTGAAATCAATTTAGCGAATGTTCAGACATATTCTCAAAAAGGTAAGTTTGGGCTTACTGATGGTGAAAATAATATTACGAAACCTATTTATAAAAAGCTAATCCGTTTGGGTGAATCTTCATGGATTGTTCAATATAAATCAAAATATGGTTTGATGGATTCGAATGGTAATTATTTGATACTACCTAAATATAGAAATGTTGAACGATTTACTGAAAAATATGTTAAATTAGGTAATGATAATGATTACGGGTTATACGATGAGCACGGGCAAACTATTATTCAGCCGGAGTTCTCTTCTATTGATATCATGTATGGCAAAATGTTTTTGACATGCAAAAATTATAAATATGGTATTGTTGATATAAATGGTAATACTATTTTAGAAAATGAATTTGATGATATTTACATGCCAAAAGCTAACGTATTACGAATTCAATATAATGGCAACTGGTGTGAAATTGAAAAAATATCTGAACAAGAAATTTCATTGCCTCAAGACATAAACAAATTGTCTGAGGATAAAGATTTCAAAATGACAAATTTGGTTGTAAATACCGGTGTGATGTCAGGTTATTCTGTTTTAACATTCACTGACTATGTGCTTAAGCTTGTTTCTTCAATTTCTCCTGCGTATGAAGCAACTATTGATGAGTTAATGTATTTGCAGGGTGCTGATGCTGTTAATGTTTTGATGAAGTTTATTTGGCTTCCAAAATTTCCGGTTGTTTATGCGAAGCATTATTATAAAAACTTGAGAAATCCAAATACAGGTGTGCTTTCTACCCCTCGAAAATCATTAAAAAAACAGATGCGATAATGACTAGTTTGTAATTATTGTTAAAAGTACACTAAATAAAGTTATTTTGTTAACTTTTGTAAACCCAAGAAATCGCATAGTTATTAGATTTCCTAAAAAATGCTTAAAAATGGAATAAAAATGTTGACATATTTTTTTAATATGTCATAATAATAGAGTACTCTTTAAGTGTACATTAAACACTAAATAATATTAAAAACGCAAAAAATTTGAACTCCTAAAATAGATATAATAAACACTAAAAGACCATTAGGATGCAGAAAACAATCCACTCACAAGAGTGGTTTTTTTTTGCTATGAATTGGTTAATTATGTAGAAGTTGTTAGTTATGTAATATCTGGTAATAAGTGTTTATAAAATAATCTTTTTAAGCAAAAAAAAAGAGCCTTCCAGGCTCTGAAAATTTGTGAAGTGTAGTGTGTGTAGAAAGAAACTTAGTGTTTTTCTTTTAGTCCTCGTCCCGTTTTATTCGGGTTTCCTCGTGTTGTTTCTTCTCTTTATACTCTGTACTTATATAAAGTTTTTGTCTAAACAAAAATTGACTCATGTATATATATTTCATATATATTAGTTACAAAACTTAATATTTATCGTTAAAATATAAATATATAACGGTTTTTCCTATTGACAGAATTTTGGTGCTATGTTATCCTATTTGTGTTAGGTTAGTCTAACAAAGTTAAGGAGTATTAACATGTTTTGTAAGACATTGAGTTCAGGATTAGAAGATTATCTTGAATGTATTTATAACAATATAGAAGATAAAGGTTCTGTTAAGGCAATTCAATTATCAAAAGATTTGAATGTCTCTCGT
Source organism: Candidatus Gastranaerophilales bacterium (assembly GCA_023665105.1). Lineage (GTDB taxonomy): Bacteria > Cyanobacteriota > Vampirovibrionia > Gastranaerophilales > Gastranaerophilaceae > UBA2883. The sequence goes on from JAMPEO010000002.1 coordinate 31,054, forward strand.
GCCTCTGTTACTGATGCTCTTCACAGATTAGCGGAACGTGAGTTTATACATTATGAACGTTATGGAACTATTGCTATTACTGAAAAAGGTATTGCTAAAGCTCAAGAAATTATTGAGAAACATAATATTTTAAAAGCATTTTTCAAAGATGTTTTATTACTTTCAGATGATGAAGCATCTGAAAATGCATGCAGGATAGAGCATGTTATTACTCAAAACGCATTCAACAAATTAAAAGAATATACAACAACGATTACAGGCAAGTAATAATGATTCAAAAAATTAAATTAGCAGGTAAATATTTAGACCAACCGTTATTAGTAGGAAAGTTTAAAAAAGCTGTCCCATCTGTTTTTATTACCGGTGCAGCTTTATATGGTGCTAATGAAGTGAGAAAAGCTCCTGAAGGACAAAAAAAACGAACTGCTATAAACGTTGGCTCTGTATTGGCTGCAACCGTTGCTTCTTCTCTTGCTGCACCAAAAATTGCTGCTAAATTGGTTGGTAAACCTTATGAAAAGTATGCAATCAACGAAATTAAATCAAAAAATACTGCTTTAGTTGATGAGTTTGTTAAATCAGGACAAAATATTTCAGATAGTACAAAAAATATTTTAGAAAAAGCAAAAACAAAAGTTCTTAAATATAAAGAAGTGCAAAACCTTCATACAGAATTATCTCAAACTAAGAAAGGTAAAAAGTTTTTTAATACATTGATTCCGGAGCCTGATAATATCTCTGCAAAAGATATTAGAGATGATATTGCAAGGTTATCTATAATGGGTGCAATTCCTGTTGCAGGTGGTGTAGCGGGAGGTATTGTCGGAGAAAAGGTTTCTGATAAAAAAATATCTAAAGCAAAAATGGCAGATAGAGTAAAAGAAGGTGCTTATCAATATCTTGCAAATATTTTCTTATGTAATGTCGGAGCAGGTTTAGCTCTTGCAGGAATGGAAAAAATGAATGTTAAATCAAAATCTGCACGAGCAATCGGTATGATAACCGGAATTGTTTCAACAGGTATAATTGGTGGCAATGCTATTGCAAACTTTATTGGGAAAAAGGTTATTAACCCTATCTTTGAAGATAAAGAAACAAGAAAAAAACATAAAGGACCTGAACGTACTCCGGAAGTTGTTGATATTTGTCTACATTCAGATGATATTGCAACAATAGCTGTTATGTCAGGTTTAAAATGGATTGAGCCCTCACTTCCTATACTGTACGGTATCTCAGGATACCGTGCAGGAATAGGCTATAGAAACGGTAAAAAACATCATGAAATTGATGTGCCAAAAGTAAATGTTTCTGCTGATAATGTTACAAAATAGCAAAAAATTTAACGAACTTGTTTTATAACAAATATGAATAATATCAGTTTTAATGCTTTAAGTTCTATAAAATTACCTATGTTTAAAGGTAATTCTGTGAATAATTCTCAGGCTGCTTCTCAAGATTGTTTTGTGCGTTCTGATAAAAAAGATGTGCAAATGAAAAGGCTAAATGAATTGTTCCCAAATGGTGGAATTGATAAAGTATATGATGATATGAATAAAACCTTTGGAATTGATAAACCTGCTAAATTAACATTTGTAGGTGATAATGACGGCGTCGTTGGCGGTGGCTTCACGTTTTCTAAAAATGAAATAAATTTAAGTTTGACGGATTTATTATCTGATACAAAAATTGTTGGAGTTAAAGATGGAAAACGTACTGTTTTGATATCTCCATCTGTTGGTTTACCATTATTTGTTGATAGGCAATTAGCTGATAATTTTGTTAAAATGCACTCTCAAAATGGTAATCTTGGATTTGATGAATTAGTAGCTGAACCTGTTACCGATAATGAACAAAGAAAGTTTATTATTCAAAAAATAAGTCATGAAGTTATTCATGCTCAGCAACATATGATTTTAAGGCGTACTGAAGGTATTGGCGAAAAAGAAATCATAAAGGCTTGGACTCATAAAAAGCCTAAAAACATGGTAGAACAAAGAACTCTTAATATGATTACGGAGAAACTTTATGAGCAATCATATTGGGCAGGACAGCCGGAAACAGAGAAAACTATAAAAAAAGGTACTGTTCCGGAAGCCTTTGCGAAAACTTGGCTTGAAGCAATAAGAAACTATCCGCCTGTTGATTCGCCTGAATATAATAAGAATGCTATAGAACTTGATGCATACAAGCGTTCAGCTGCGTATGCATACAAGACTTGCGGAGCTTGGAATTAGTTTTTAGGTATAACATAAATTGGTTCATCAAGTTTTATGTTATTTTTACCCAACGCCCATTTGAATCCAAATGAGAAACCAATACCGCTTCTTCCGATTGTGTTAAAGAAGATTTGTCCAAAACCGGTAAATCTTTGTCCGTATTTCTTTTGTACACCAATACTATATCGAATAAATGGTTTTGTGCTTAGTTCTGGAAGAGATACATCATTTGCCTTAAATCTTGTATCATCAAGGAAATTCCAAACCAAATTTATTCCTGCATAAGGCTGCCAACCACGTTTAAGGTTTCCTATTAACTTAACTCCGGGCTGAACTTGTATCGCATTTAATGGATCTGATTTTATTCTTATTCCTGCTGCATTTGTGTAATCAAAAGTGTTTATAAATGAATATGATACTAGTACACTAGGTTGAATAATAAACTTGCCGTTTGCCATTTCAAAGTTATAACCGGTTTTCCAAGCGGCACCTGATAATAACATAGTGAAATCTTCTGAACCATATTTTGTTCCTGCATCTGCTATATTTGCACCTACGTTAACTGTTAAACCTGAGAACAAATTACCTTTATATGCTATACCTGTAAATCCGAGTGTTACACCATTTTGTGTAATGCTTATACCATTATAAGATTGGTGACTGCCATTGTATCCAACATATAATGAATACATTCCATCCCAGCCGTGTTTTAATGAATATATCTTTGAATCACCGCCAAAGTATGAACCATACATTGTGTTTGATACTTTTGGACCATGACTTAAATTAACTTTTTCAAATGAAGCATACGGTCTAAACCAAGCATCGTTTGAATCTTTTGCTTTTAAATTTAAATAAAATGATGGATTATAAACTGAGTTTGCATCAGCTGTTTTGTTTGCATTTTTAAGTGCCTGTCTTTCAGAATATGTCATCAACATATACATATCCATATTTTGAAAAGCTTGGTCATAAGAGTTTAATTGTGAAAGATATCCGCCTGTTAGGGCTGCGACAGGTGCTGCAAGTACAGATGGGTTGAAATCTTTATAACCGTTTCCTGTAGGTGCCATTGCTAACAGCCCTGTTTCATCTATGCTTCCTTTTAAATATCTTATTGGTGTTAGTACTTTTTGAACTTCTTGTTGTAGTGTTTCTGATATTGTTACGTTACTGCTGTTTATACCAAGTGCGTCTATAATATTTACAGAAACATTGTTTGCTTTTGTGTTTCCTAATGTATTTATGCTTGTAATTATTACATTACCTTCTACATTAGCTTTTTCAAAATTATCAGTCTTTTTATTTGCAAGATTAACATCTACTACTAGATTAACATTATCACCAAGTGTTATATTATCACCAAAAGATGATATTTTATTATCTACGGTGCTTAAAGTTGTTCCATTTGCCATGTTTAGTTGTGAATTATTTAAAACACTACCTTGTGCTAAATGGAAAGAACCATTTTGAACCGCTATTGCAGCATTTTTAATTTCAGAGTTGATGATAAGCGAACCGGTATTATTTTCTCCTGAATTAACCATTATTTGATAATTATTTCCGGATATACCGCTTGCAATAGTAACACTTTTGTTATCTGCTGCATTGATATTAAGTACAGATTTTTCTGTATTCATATAAATATCATTACCATCAACAGATTTGTTGCCGCTAAAGACTACGTTTTTGTTTATGGCATTTATAGTTAAATCAGAATTTGTAAATATTGCACCGCCCTTACCTCCTGCAGTATTATTTGAAAAACTTGTGTCACTTACTTCTAGAATACCGCTATTGTGAATAGCACCACCATCTTTATTTGATGAGTTATTAACGAAAGTAGAACTGTTAAGAGAAATTGTACCATCTACATCGCATCTACCACCTTTTACGTGATTGTATATTGCACCGCCCTCGTTAGCTTTGTTTCCATCAAAAACAGTATTTTCAATATTTATAGAATCATTTTTTGTATTTGAATCATAAAAATAGTTATCTAGTGCACCACCTGTAGTAGCGGCTATATTATT
>JAMPEO010000030.1 GCA_023665105.1 Candidatus Gastranaerophilales bacterium
GGTACTAAAGGTATAAAAGTTGCTGATGATAAAGTTAGTTTGACTATTTATAATGCTATTACAAAAGACGTATTGAGAGAATTAAACCAATATGTAACAGATAAAGAAAGAGTATTTGCATTTAATAATAAATATACTTCTGAAACATACAATCTAGCTCAAGATACAGGTGTTACTGCTTCAGGAACTATCAATGTTAGAGGTATTCAAGGTAATACTGACGTAATAAATGCAAATGGTTATTCAATGTTTGTTGTATCTAACGAGAATACAATATTGAATATATCTGATGTGGCAATTAAGGGTGCAGGTGTAAATGCTTCTACTTCTCATAGTGCTTCTGTAATTGATATTGATGCTAAAGATGCTGTTGTAAATATTGATAGAGTTATTATTGGTGATAATGCACAAAATGCTATATACAACGCTGGTACTTTAAATCTTACTGATGTTGTATTTGAATCATCAGTATCTGACAATGCTATTTCTAACATTGGAACTATCAATACTTCTGGTGTAAACCAATTCTTATCAAATATTACAAATTCTGCTATTGCTGTTGCAACTCCTGATTCAGGTGTTTCTCTTGTTCCGGGTGTTATCAACTTCAAAGGAACAGAACATATAGGCGGTAATATTACAAATAGTGGTGTTATCAATGTATTACCATTAGATACTGAAGATTTAACACAATTAGTTGTTAATGTTAATGGCACTAATTATTCATTGGCAAATGGTGCTAAGCTATTCTCAGGTACTATCAATAATAGCGGAAGTATTATCTCTACGGCTACTGATATCTACACAGGTAATATCACAAATACTGGAAATATAATAATTTCAGGTGATACTACATTGTTATCAACATTGAGTGGTAATGGTAATGTAACTGTAGTTAATCCTACAGATTATATAAATCCTGCTCAAATGACAGTTGGTATGAATGGTGTTATTGCTGAAGATGTATTATTAACTGTTTCAGAAGATACAGAATTAGTAGTTGGTGGCGGAGGAATCACTCTTGATGCCAATGATGTAATTGTTGGTTTGATTTCATCCAACAATGCGGCTTCTATTATAAATATCAATGGATTAACTTCTAATGGTTTAATCAATGCTACTCAAGGTAATCTAAATATTACAGATGGTATTTTGACAGTTTATGAAAATTCCGTATTAAGCAATAATGTTAATATTTCTGTTGAAACATCAGGTATTTTAGCTCTAGAAAATCATAGCGGCACAAATGCAGTGACATTGTCTACAGGTGATAACTGGAATGATGGTTATATAACATTAGCAAACTCAGAGTTAATTATTAATGCAGGTATGAATGATGCAGTTTCATTTGCATTAGATATGGATGATAAACTTGTTGGTGATGAAACTTCAAGCTTTGTAAATAATTCACATAATATCACTATTTCTGCTGATGAAACAGGTTTCAAAGGTGTTTATAACCAAAATGCAGGTAGTTTGACAGTTACTGAAACAGGTAAAATGTTTACAGGTACAAGTATAATCAATAATGGTTCTGTATCAATTACACGTGGTAATGATGGTATTGATTATGCAGGTATTGTAATGCAAAGTGGTACTGAGTTTACTAACTTGGCTAATTCAGCTAATGGCGGTGTTATAAATAATGATGTTGTAACATTAGGTACAAATGCAGGTAATGTTACATTAACATTTGGTAATAGCAATACTTATAATGCTTCTGTTGATAAAGTATCTTATACATTAGCAGAAAGAATTGAAAGTGGTGCTCTTGGAAATAGTATCAACTTTATAAATTCTGATGTTAAGTATGCTCAAGCAGATTCTGCTAACAATACTTATGATTTCTCAGGCAGAACAACATATAACTTTAATAATTCAATCGTTAACTTATCTGATAGTTATGTTAACAACTATATATTTGGTAATGTTTTAACAGATGCTAATTCAGGTTATGTATTGGATGTTGATTTATTAGACTTTACATCCGATACTATGACATTCACTAATTCAATGGTTGATAGAACTAAAGAACAAATTGTTTATATCAAAGATATAAATATTATAAATAATCCAAATGCAAATCCTCTTGATATCACTATTGTTAATGATGATATGAAGATTCAGATTCTAAAAAATGATTATGTAGGTTCTGCAAGCAATTATAGAGAATTAAATATTGATGCAATATCTGAACTTGAATTTGTATATAATATCACAAGTGATGCGATTTATAACCAATTTACAGGTTCAAAATCATTATCTCTTGGTACAACTCAAACTCAAAATGACAGTTTAGTATTAACTGTTACTAAACGTTATGATACTTTAAGCAAATTAAATCAAACAGTATTCGCTGGTAATGCTACAAACTTAAGAAACTTCAACTTTACCGGAGAAGCTTCTGATGCGGCACAAACATATACATTGATTGGTAATACAGGTTCAACTGCATCTGGTATCTTGAATATCAATGGTATTGTAAGAGATGCAGGTTATGATGTGCTTGATGCTGATAACAAGTATTCAATGTTTGAAGTTATGAACCCTAATACAGCTTTAAATATTAACGATGTTCAAATTCAAAATGCTGTCGTAACTGGTAATCAAACTGCATCTGTCTTAGATATTAGTGCAGGTGACGCAGTTGTTACTCTAGATAATGTTGTATTAAAAGACAATAGTGGAACAGCTGTTTATAATGCTGGTACACTAAATCTTAATAATGTTCAAGTTTTAGCGGCAGCAAATGCTGCAGATAATATTATAAGAAACGTTGCTGAAGTTTTTGCTACAGGTACTAATACTTTTGGAACAAATATATATAACGAAGGTAATATTACAATAAATGGTGATAACACTTTCAATGCTAATATCTACAATTCAGGTGATATGAACTTGAATGATACTGTTCTTATTACATCAAATATATATAATGCTACTGATGTAAGATTGGGTACATTGAATATCTATGGTAATGTAACATTAAGAGGTACTGCTGATAAACAAGTTTCTGTACAAGATATGCAGTCAGTTAATGTATTTAACGGTAGTAATTTGGTATTAGATAATGCTGTATTAAATATTGCACAAGGTGATTCTATTGCAGCAGGTTCATATATAGAATTGAATGATAGTACATTTACTTATTCTAATATAACAAGTAATGGTGTTGTTCTAAATGCTAAAACAGGTAATTTTGCTATCAATTCAGGTTCATTATCATTAGCGGATGAAACAGTTCTTGCAAATGAGATGGTTATGAATCTTAATGGCGGTACATTAGCATTGTCAGCACCTATATCATTAACATTAGCTGCGAATGATACTTTTGCACAATCTGCAGTTGTTAATTTGGCTGATAGAAATTCTAATTTGATATTGACTACAGGTTTGAATACAGACTCAACAATGAACTTATCAGGTTCAAATATTGTTGGTGTAGGTATCTTGACAAATACAGGTGTTAACTTAACTGTATCATCAGATGAATCAATCTTTACAGGTTTATATTTACAAGATAGTGTTCAGTCAGTATTAAATGTGACTACTAATGTTATTGGTGGTATTGAAACTGTTAAATTGTTCGGTGGTGAAAAACGTATTACCGGTGGTAGCGTAAGAATTGAAAGAACTAAGGGTATAGATTATAACAACTTTAAGCTTGGTACAAATACAAGTTTATATAACTATTCTACTGATGTTACCGGTGGTAATATTGATAATAATGTTGTTTCTTTCACAGGTTCAGGTGCTACCGCAACATTTGGTAAATCTCAAAATGCTGTAACTCCTGAGAGAATTGACTATAATTTAGTTGAAGATATTTATAATAATACACTTGCTAATACAGTTAAATTTGAAAACGCAAATGTAACATTATTATCAAAAGAATATAATAAAGGTAATACTGCTTATGTATTTGAAAATTCAACAATAGCATTGATTGATTCATCTATTGATAATTATGTATTCACAACATTGAGATCTCAAAATAACTCTGCTGATGTTACTTTAGATATCAATTTCCATACATTACAAGAAGATGGAACTTATGCTATAACAAGTGATATTTTGACTGTTGGTGCTGCATCTGCTGGTACAATTACAATCTCTAAATTTAATGTACTTGGTATTGATCAAAATGATTTAGGTACAGTTCAAATACTATATACTCCAAACAGCAATACTAAATTGGCTATTGGTGATAATTTAAATTATGAATTTGGAGTTGTTGGTAACAGTTTAAATAGAAAAGAACATGTTGTTAGCAATCCTGATGGCACTGATTCTGTTCAGCTTTCAACCTTTGATTATGTTGGTTTGAAGGCTATCAGACTCGCAACTATAAGTACTCAAGATGATGGTATAGAAATTTATAATGCAGGTATCATTGATACATTAAAAGCTGTTAATCAATATGATAATACTGTAGATGGATATGCAACAAGAGTGTTTGCATTCAATACTAATCCTGTAACAGGAAATCTTGATGAATTATATAGTGTTAGAGAAAATCTTGGTGTAACTGCAAAAGGTAAATTCTATGTACAAGGCAGATTAAATGCTGATGGCACATATAATGATGTTATATCAGGACTTGGATATGACATTGTTGACGGTCAAATTAAAAATGCTGCTGATGATGTTAAAGTTCGTCATTCATTATTTGAACTTGCAAATGCTGGCACAGAATTATATCTTGAAAATCTTACAATTAAAGATGCTGTTGTTAATAACAATGCAGGTAATGCTTCTGTAATTGATATTACATCTTCAAATGCATCTGCAAGTCTTACTAATATTATATTAGAAGCCAATGCAGGTAATGCAATTTATAATATGGGTACATTGAACTTTAACAATGTGATTGTTGGAGCTGCTAATGGTGTTGATACGAATGCTATTGTTAATGAAGGTAAGTTCAATACAAATGGTATAAATGAATTTAATTCAGCATTAACTAATAATGGCACAATGACTATTGATGGTACAGATAGTTTCAACGCAGCTGTTTCCGGTAATGGTAATATGATTGTTAATGGCACAGCGAATATAAACATAGATGTAACATTAGATAATGATATGAATATAACATTATCAGAAAATAGTACCGTTAATATCAATTCAGGTAATTTATATTTGAACAATGGTGACAAATGGTCAGGTGCAATAAATCTTAATTCAGGTAATTTAACTTATGCTGATTTGCTATCTAATGGTACTATTGTTGCTGTTACAGGTGATTTGAATATTTTATCAGGTACGTTAACATCTAGTGCTGATAGTGCGAAGTTAGCTGATGACAAGCCTATAGCAGATGTTGTGAATGTTTTTGTTGAAGATGCTGCAACATTGAGGCTTCAAGGATATACTGTTCCTGATGAGCTTGTATTTGGTATCCCTCAAGAAGTAAAACATTTAAATACTCTTGTTCTTTCAACTGGTGATACTTGGAATGGTAATATTGTTCTTGAAACTGCTAAATTAGTACTTCAAAGTGGTATGGCATTTAATGGTTATGATGCAGGAACAGATGTTTATACATTTAATGATAAAACACAGCTTGTTGCAGACAGAAATTCTGTTCTTCAAAATGAAGGCTTGAAGCTTACATTAAATGATGATTTTGTAGATACATTTGTTGGTACATACGAACAAAATGGTACTGGGGCTGTATTATCAGTTACAAAAGACGGCATAATGTTTAGTGGCACCAAGAATATTAACGCTGGTAGTGTTGTTGTTACTACTGCTGATGATGGTATCAATTATGATAGTGTAAATCTTGGAAATAATACTACATTGACAAACTATGCAACAACTAAAAAAGGTGGTGTTGTTTCTACTAACACTATCCAATTTGTTGGAGATAATGCATCTGCGTTATTTACTAATGATGCTTCTTATGTACTCCCTTCATTTGATCCAAATGATCCTAACCAGTATAACCCTGATACTGATAATATTATAGCTTTGAATGGATTTATTAACTATGATTTGGATATAATTGTATCTCAAGGAATTGGTAACTCTGTTAAGTTTGCAAACTCTAATGTTACACTTACCGGTCAAGCAGACGGATATTTAGATGACAAGAATAATGTTGGAACAATACATTATGATAATGGCGTAAGATATGAGTTTGATAATGTTTATTTGAATACTGCTGATGGTATGGCAAACAGATATTATTTCTCTGAACTAAGATTTGGTGATTCTTCACTAGATTCGACATTAAATATTGTTATGGATATATGTGCTGACAGCGAAACTATGGATAGTGTTTATATTGATGACACATCTGCTATTGGAAAGCTTGTTATTGCAGAAATAAATCTTGTAAGAACGACTAATAATGAAGATGCAGCATTTGCACCATTCGAATACCAAGTTATCAACGGTAATAATAATTTGACATTGGATTTGGCAGAAGTAATCGGAAGACCTGGTGGTATTCTAGCTAAGAGTGTTGCTCAATTTGATGAAGTTGGTCAAACTTATATCGATATTGATTGGAACGCATATATCGGTAAAGTTGCAATCGAACTTGTTTACTTTACAGGTGAATATGATGAACAAGGTAAAGAAATCGTTAATAAAGGCTTGAATGCAGGTGATCTTGCAAATGGTTTGTCAGTAAAACAAATGTTTACTAAAGATTTATTACGTGATTTAGCTACATATATTTCTGAGAAAACTCCTCCTGCAAGCGAAGATAAAGTTCGTAACTTCAACTTTACTAAGGCAGATACTCTTCAAAAATATACTTTATTAGATAATACATCAGGTTATTTACGTAATGAATTTGGTGATATTGTTGACAAAGATGGTAATGTTATCACACAAAGTGCTGCTGATGTTCAATATCAAGGTATGTCTGCCGGTGCTATGAATATCAATGGTTTGAATGCTGATAACAATGTCTTGAATGCATACGGTCAAATCTTATGTTACAACGAAAATGTATGGATGGATGGTGAACGTGTTTCTAGTGCATCATTATCTAATGATAAATATCACCACTCAATGTTTGTATTGGATAAGAAAACTGATTTAGGCATCTACGGTGTAACTATTCAAAATGCATACAGAGGTGATGATACCAGATATGATATTAACTATATAGATAATGAAGATTTACCGCAAACTAAGAAACAGTATCTTATTTACGAAGATTATGCAGTAACTCATGGTAATGGTTCAGTAATTTATCAAATAAATCCTGATTCAAATATATATATCCAAGATGCAAAAATAGTACATAACCGTTCATTTGGATTGGGTGGTGCTATATATGCTGTTAAAGGCTTTACTATCAATGCATTAAACGGTGATGTATTATTTGATGATAACTATCAAAATGAAACTAATACAGATAATGCATTTAGTGATTATAATAAATTGGCTCCAAGCCGTGATGCTGTAGCAAATGATATTTATATCAACAATACATCTGATATTACAATGAATTTGAATGCTGCAAATGGTAAAACATTACAAATTAAAGATGGTATTTTATGGGCAAATAATAACTATGCATTAAATATTGATATCAATGCTGATTATGGTGATACTACAGGTAGAGTTCTACTTGGCGGTGACTTTGGTAATGGCTCTAATGCTGCTTCTAATGTTGATTATAAATATAACATCAATGTTTATGGCGGTGGTTTTGGTTTCGTTGATGATACTGTTAGAGCTATGAATATCAATACATTAACATTATATGATGATGTAGAATATTATGTTGATGTTAACTTGTCACCAAATGCTCAAATGACATCTGATACTATTTATGCTAAAAACCTAAACTTTGGAACTTATAAGTTAGTAATGAATTCAAATTCATTCAATAATATTGGAAGATTTAGTTCTACCGCAACACCAACATATTGTGCTGTAGCATTGAGAATATTAGATGTTGCTAAACCTGCAGCTGATTATATCAAATTGGTTGATGAAAATGGTGATGCAGTTGATACTATTTCTTGGCTTGATGGCAGGACAACTTATTACGCAAGATTGGGTATCAATGGTACTGTAATATACGGTACAAGTATGGATGATAGAACATCATTGTTATATCAAGCAGTTGCTAATACTAAATCAAATACGTTCAAGATGACTTGTTCATATATGTTATATGGTCTTCAAGGAACTGATGCTGATGGAAATATTGTTGATATACCTGATTTCTTAACCTTACAAAATCCAAAACTTACTATTGATGGTAAAGGTTATTCAATTACTACAAATAACGAGTTACTTGGTTTTGTGGTTCCTGAACCTGCTCCTAAGAAATCTATAACATTAACAATTAAGAATGTTTCTGAAATCAAAGGTTTCAATGGAGCATTAGTAAACGAAGGCGGTAAAATAACTGTTTCAGGTACAAACTTTAACAAAAACGAAAGTGATACTTATGGTTCTGTAGCAAGAAATGAAAAAGGTACATTATCTATATCAGGTTCAAGCAAAACTCATTCATTAGTTAAAAATAATATATCTAATGAAAAAGCGGGTGCGATATACAACGCAGGTACATTCACTGCTAAGTATGTTGACTTTGGTGCTGCGGGTACTAGCAGAGAAACATTCTCTAATATCTCTGAAATAGGTGGTGCTTTATATACTTCAGGTGAACTTGCTAAATCTACATTGACAAGTACTAAGTTTATAGAAAACATTGCAGGTTTATATGGTGGTGCTGTATATTCTGACAATACATTATCAATTTCATCATCACAATTTGAAAGAAACACTGCAATGTCTGGTGGTGCTGTTTACTTCGATACATTAGCAGGTCTTACTGCTGTACCTAAGTTTACTATCAGCAAATCTACTTTTGAAGGTAACAACGCTGATGAAAATGCAGGTGCTGTTTATACGGAAGTTTACTTGACTGATAGCAGTTCTACATTCAAAAACAACTCTGCAGTAAATGGTAATGGTGGTGCTGTTAATATAAATACTTTAGCAGATGCTACTAAGAAACTTACAAACAAATTTACATCAACTAAGTTTTACGGTAATACTGCCGGAGATAAAGGTGGTGCTGTATATATCAATACTAAGGATTATGCCGGTGCCGGTGAAAATACAAGAACAAAAGTAACATTTAATAAGGCTGTATTTGGTAGTACAGATATAAATAATAAAGGTAATAATGCTAAAGATGGTGGTGCTATCTATAATGTAAGTGGCGACATTACTCTAAGCACAGTTAACTTAATTGGTAATAGTGCATCTAACTCAGGTGGTGCTTTATATAATGAATCCAATGGTATAGTTACATTAACAAAAGGTTCATTTGGTACTTCTGATAAAACAGGTTCTGTAACAAACGGAAATGATGCTGTTTATGGTGGTGCTATTTATAATGAAGGTGTTATAACATCTAAGTCAACGACATTTGCTGGTAACAAAGCTGTTTTAGGCGGTGCTATCTATTCAAAATCATCTGATGATGAAAATGTTGCTAGTAATGTGACATTAACAAGCGTTACTATGAAGTATAACGGTGTTACATCTAAGGCTGGTGTTGATGAATCACCTGCCGGTGGTGCTATTTATAACGCTGCATATATGAATCTTGCAAGCTCAACATTTACAAGCAACTATGCTAAAGATGGTATGGGTGGTGCAATCTATAACTCAAAAGATAGTTCAGGTCTTGATTTGAAGAAAGTTACATTTACTGGTAACTATGCTCAATATGGTAATGCTATTTATAATGACGGTATAATTGGTTCTATATCTGCAACATTCAAGTCTAACATTACAACTACACCTGGTAGTGCAGGTGGTGCAATTTATAACAATGCATCTATTACATCTATTGAAAGTTCAACATTTACTAATAACCAATCAACTAATGGTGGGGCAATATATAATGCTGTAGATGCAAAAATCGATAGAATGTATAAAGTTACTGCAGGTAATGCTAAGAATAATAAATATCAAAACATTGCAGCAAAAGGTGGTGCTATATACAACGCAGGTACAATCACTGAAATTGCTTCATCTACATTATCTCGAAATAATGCAACGACTTCCGGTGGTGCTATTTACAATACAGGTTTAATTGCAAGTATTATCGGAACTGCAATGTCTTATGAAACATCAACAAGTGATGGTGGTGCTATCTATAATATGGGTAGAATAGAATCCATCGATAGAACATCAGCATTGTCATCTAACAAAACAACTAGTGGTAACGGTGGTGCTATCTATAATAATGGTTCTCAAAATGTAGAGGCATATATGATGATATCTGGCATGACATTGGCATCTAATACAGCTGTAAATGGTAATGGTGGTGCTATTTACAATGGTGTTTATGGCACTATGGAATTTGTTGCTGCACTTGTTGGAACAAAAGCATATTATACAACATTCAAATCTAACTCAGCAGGATATAATGGTGGTGCTATTTATAATGCCGGTAATATGATATTTGATTCTGTTACATTCACATCAAATAAATCAACCAGCGGTAACGGTGGAGCTATCTATAATGCAGGTATTTTAAATATTACCCAAACATCAACATTTACATCTAATACAGCTTATGACGGTGGTGCTATCTATAACGCTGAAAGTGGTGAATTAACATTAGATAACGTAACATTTGGTAACGCTAAGAATAACAAGGTTGCCAACAAAGCGACACATAACGGTGGTGCTATCTATAATGCTGGTAAATTAAGATTATCAAATTCAATATTGTCAAGAAACAGTTCTGCAAATCACGGTGGTTTAATCTATGCACAAGTTGGTTCTGAAACAGTTTTAGCAACACAAACTATTTCATACAACACAGCAACAGGTGATGGCGGTGCTGTTTATACACTTGGCAATTTATACTTGAATAAAGATGGAAAAGAAGAATTATCATATACCAAAAACTTAATATTCTCTAATAACTCAGCTGCACGTGGTGGTGCGATTTATGCAGGAGAATCATCAGTTCTTGATATTATATATACTGAATTTTCATCTAACAAAGCTATAAATGGTAACGGTGGTGCGATTGCATTGATTGGCGGTCCAGCTGCTGTTGGCGGCAATATGATTTCAGAATCATTATTTAGCAATAATACTGCAATGCTTGGAAAAGGTTATACTACTGCTGAAGATACAAGCAAGGGTGGTGCTATCTATAATGAAGATGATTTAACTATTGAATATACAGAATTCATTAATAACTTTGCAGGTTATGGTGGTAATATTTATAACTCAGGTATATTAACACTTGGAGAAGGTGTTGTATTTAGATTTGCTCCTGTTGGCAAAACTAAATATACATATACGCTTCAAGGTGGTGCTATTTATAATGCAGGCACTTTATATGAAAATGGTGATATCACATTCTCTAGTCACAAAGTAAATGGCGACGGTGGTGCTGTATATAATAATAGTGAAGGTACTATTATTTTTGATAGAAATGCAAGTATTGTATTTGAAAATAATACTGCAACAGGTAATGGTGGTGCATTGTTTAATGGTAACATTGTAACAATGGATTCTGCTGAATTTAATAACAATAGTGCTATCAATGGTGGTGCTATCTATAACGATGGTGTTTTAAATATCAATAATTCAGTATTATTTGATGGTAACTCTGCAACCAAGAATGGCGGTATTATCTTTAACGGTGGTGAATTATATGTTCACGGTAACAGAAATAATAAGATAGAATTGAGTAATAGTTCTGCTCAAAATGGTGGTGCTATTGCTAGTGGATACTCATTATATAATAGTTCTTCTCGCACAAAACTATTAGTAGAAAATGTAATTTTCGCAGAAAATACTGCGAAAGTATCAGATAAGGATACAGGTTCTAAGGGTGGTGCTATCTATAATGGTGGTAATGCACAACCTAGATTTACAACAATAGCTAATTCTGAATTCTATAATAACCAATCTATTGGTACCGGTAAGTCTAATTCAACAGGTGGCGGTGGTGCAATATGGAATGATTCCGGTGCAGCAATTCAAGAAGATAATGGTGAAGCAGGACTTACATATTCTATATTTGAAGGTAACTCAACTATAATTAACGGTGGTGCTATCGGTAATCAAGGCACAATTATAATGAGTCATAATACTTTCAATAATAATAATGCTACAGGATTCGGTGGTGCTATCTATAACACAGGTTCATATACATCATCCGATGATGAGTTTACCGCAAACTCTGCTGGTAATGGCGGTGCTATATATAACGGTTCTAACGGAACTTATGTTTCATCTGGTAACACATATAATGTAAACGCTGCTAATGGTACAGGTGCAGGAAACGGTAATGGTGGTATTCCTTGAGGCAAATGATGAGGAA
>JAMPEO010000031.1 GCA_023665105.1 Candidatus Gastranaerophilales bacterium
GTTAAACCTAAAGTACTTGGACACAATGTAGAAACAGAAGGATCACTACAAGTTGGTCTTGTTGCTTCACAAGGACATGCTTGACCTGTTACAACAGGTCTTTCCTGTGCACAGCCGCATGACGGTGCTGTAACCACAGGTTTTTGATTACAAGGACATGCTGCCATTGCATGTGCGAACGAACACGTTGTTATACCAACGGCAATTGCAGCTGCCACAGTAAGTTTTTTAATCGTCATTTTAACCTCCTTTTTTAGGGTCTGTACCCCAAACTGACTAATCAATTATTGTTCTCTTTCCGCTTGTTTTCATTGGAAATTTAGTTAACACTAAGGAGTATTCTAATTTTATGAAAAATAATAATTTTTTGAGTAATATGTAATCCCAACTTAATAATTGATGTTTTTACTAAAAAAATCAGTATAATAGTTAGTATGAAGAAGTTTTTGATTATTTTGGCAATAATAACTTTTACTGTTATGGGAGTATCTGCTAAACAAACAACAGATACAACCGGTCAAAATGTGCTTGAACAAAAAGGCTATACAGGCAAATTACCTGATATTCTTGATAAGTTTCAACCCTCAAAGCCGTCTAAAGGAACACCTGTTTTTGAAGCAGAAGAAGGTTTTGATGACCCTGATAAGCTTAAACCAATACCACGAGAGAATCCTGCTTTTGTAGATATTATTCTTAAAAAAGATAAAACCTCACATTATGTTAACGATATAAATCGGATAATTCCGCTTGTTGAAGGGCTTATTGATAGCATTGAAAATGAGGATAATGTTCAGCTTTTTGTAGCGAAAGCGACAAATCTTGATTATTCTATCGGTGCTTTAAGAAAAAATTACGATGGTAAACCGGAGAGTTATTTTATTTCATTTACTAAGTTGATGGCACTTGCTGTTCATGCAAAATCTATTGCTGAGTTAAGAAAAGAAGGTGCTGAATATAATAAATATTTGGCGTATCAAGCCGCAGGTGCTATATATGCTCCTGATAATATAAATAAAGAACTTCAATACCTTCTTGAAGAACTTCAAGATGTCCTTTTAACTTTGCGTGAGGTTGATTAGGCAAAAAAAAACTCCTTTTGTCAGGAGTTAAAATTTTAATTTAGGAAGGGTTTTCTCTCTTTAATTTAAACGGTAATTTTCGTTTTTTACATCTTACATGTATATAAAGTTTATATACTAAGTCTGATTTCAAGAAGTGGTTTATTTGTTACATGTCTTAATAATCTACTTAATGTTGAATGCAGATATTTTTGTAAAAATTTGATAAATTATATAGATTTGTTGTAAAATCAGTATATGGTTAATTTCTTTAAAAAGTTTGATAAAAATAAAGATAACAGAAAAAAGTTTTCTGAACTGATATATTCTGTATTCAAAGTTCAAGAGATTTTTACGGATATACAAAATGTGAATTTACCGGAAACTCGTCCTTGTATTTATGCAATGTGGCATGCACATCAATGTTGTGTTCATGGTTTTCCTGACAGACCGAACTGTAATGTATTGGTAAGCCGTTCTCGTGATGGTCAAATTATTGGTGATGTTGTTGAAAAATGGGGCTTTAAGGTTATTCACGGTTCAAAAGGTAAAAAGGGCAGTGTTGAAGCAACTCTTCAAATGATTAACGCACTTAAAAGCGGTGAATGTTGTGCTATTATGGTTGATGGTCCTAAGGGTCCTGCAAAAGTTGTCAAAGATGGTGTTGTAAAGATTGCTAAAAAAGCAGGTGTACCTATTGTACCTGTTTATTGGTATTCTCCAAATCCTACTTTTTTACAGTTCCCGTCTTGGGATAAGTTCAGAATTCCTTGTTTTTGGACAAAGTTAATCAATATTTATGGTGAACCTATATATGTGAATCCTGATAATGACAAAGATGAAGACGAAGAAGTAAGATTGAAAGTACAACGTTCTCTTGAAAGTCTTGAGAAAGCTGCACCACAAGCACATAAAGAGGTGTTCAGATTCGGATTATGGAAAAAATAAAAATAATGGCGGTTCAAATGGAATCCGCTATAGCTGATAAATATAAGAATTTTGATAAAATAAAAACCCTGATTGAAAAAAATATTACACCGGATACGGATATTATTGTCTTACCGGAGCTTTGGAATGTAGGTTGGGCATGTGATAAGTTTGTTGAAGCTGCAGAATATCTTAAGCATAGTGAAACTATAAAGTTTTTATCCGAAATAGCTTCAAAGTATAATGTTAATATTTTGGGTGGAAGTTTTGTACAAAAAGTTGATGAAAATACATATTATAATACTTGTCCGGTTATCTCTCGAAAAGGTGAATTAGTTGCAATTTATAATAAAAATCATTTATTTTCATATTATGATGACTGTGAAAATAAATATATAACTGAAGGAGAAAACCCTGTTATTGTTACCATTGATGGTATAAAAATAGGTTTATCAATTTGCTATGATATAAGATTTCCTGAAATTTACCGAGCTTATAGAAAAGCTGGGGCGGATTTGTTGGTAAATATGGCAGCATGGCCGCTTTCACGCAAAATACATTGGGATTCACTTACAACAGCTCGTGCAGTGGAAAACCAGACTTATATGGTTGCGTTGACACAAACAGGAACTTTACCTACAGGTGCAAAAAATCTTGGACATTCATTGATTTATGATTATAGCGGGAATATTCTTGCTGAGATTGATACCCAAGAAGGGTGTATATCTGCGGTTTTATCGTTTGATGAAATGAATGATTTTAGAGAAAAATGTACTATACTCAAAGATATCCATTCAAGTTATGAGGTGATAACAAAATGAAGAAACTAACATTATTATTTTTATTGATATTTGGGTTGGTTCAAAATATATCTTTTGCAGCTGATTTGAAAGGTGAAATAAATAGTACTATTTCGCATTCAGGTATAAATAAAGGTGCTGTTTCAATATCTTTATTAGATGCATCTAATGGAAAAAATGTTTTTAGTCTTAATCCTAAAACGCCTATTTCTCCTGCATCTATTCAAAAAATTGTTACATCAACTCCTGCATTCATAACGCTTGGTGATGATTATAGGTTTGCGACAAAATTGTATAAAAATAAAAATGATGATTATCTTATAGTACTTGGAGCTGATCCGTATTTGAAAGCAAACGAATTAGATAAAATTGTTCGTTGTATTTCAAAAGAACCAAATTCTATTGCTATAGATGATTCTGTTATTGATAAAAATGAATGGGGTGAGGGTTGGCAATGGGACGATGATTTAAATCCTCTTATGCCAAAATTTAGTGCTTATAACATTGATAAAAATTTGATGGAAGTGGTTATTATTCCGTCAACAAAAGGGTTTCCTGCTGATATAAAAATGAGTATAAGTTATCCGACTACTTTTGTGAATGAAATTATAACCGATAAGCAAACCGATTATACTCTAACAAGACAAAATTATGTTTCACCGGATGTCATAATAGCAAAAGGTACAATAGAGCCAAAAAGAAGTGCTATCATTGATATTCCTGTGAATAATCCAAAGAAATATTTTAAAATAAGATTGAGTGAAGAGGTTATTAACCACAGTATTTCATCCAGTGGTGTTTTTCCGACTAGAAAGTTAAATAAAGACTATACTCTTATTACTTTATTAAGTCATGATATAAAGCCTGCTCAGTCAGATATCTTGAAAGAAAGTAATAATCTTGTTGCAGAAACTGTATTTAAACTTGCAGGCGGAAAATTTAAAAATCAAACAGGAAGTTTTGAGAATGGATTAGAAATGTTCAATGACTTCTGTAAGAAACAAAATATCGATACATCTAACATAAAGCTTACAGATGCAAGTGGAGTGTCTAAAAATAATCTTATGACTGCGGATTTTATGACAGAATTTTTGTATAAAAATCAGTCATATCTTGAAAATAAATTGACTACAGCTGGTGAAGGAACACTTTCTAACAGAATGTTATATTTGAAAAATTTAGTACATGCTAAAACAGGTACTCTTAATAATATTAGTTCCATTGCCGGGTATATCACGACAAGAACAAATAAAAAATATATTTTCTGTATAATGATAAATGATTCTAAAACAAAAGCTTCTGATAAAAAAATGCTTGAAGAATATATTTTAAGAACAATATATTCAAAAGGATAATTTGAGATGAAAAACATAAGACAAACACAAATAAATACACATAGAGATGCGTGGGTAGAAGTTAATCTTGAATCAGTTGCTCATAATGTTCAAGAGTTTCGTAAGAACGTTCCTGCTGATAAAAAAATTCTTGGCATAGTAAAGGCTGATGCTTACGGTCACGGTTCTGTAATGCTTGCTCCAATAATGCTTGCTTCAGGAATTGATATGCTTGGAGTTGCATCTATTGATGAGGGGCTAGACCTTAGACGAGAAAAAATTACCTGTGATATTCTGGTTGTTGGTGCTGTTCCTGTTTGGTCGTTTGAGATAGCTGCGGAGAATAATATCTCAATTTCTATATTTTCAGAAGCTCATCTTAATGCATGTAAACAGGCTTATGAAAGAACAGGTATTAAACCGAAAGTCCATATCAAGCTTGATACCGGCATGAACAGAATTGGTTTGGAACCTGATGAAGCAGTAAACTTTATAAAAAAAGTGCAAGAATGTGAGTTTCTTGATTTAAAAGGAATATTTAGTCATCTTGCGAATGCAGAATCACCTGAAAAGACTGAAAAACAGTTTGAATATTGGAATAATATTGTTTCATCTGTGAACACAGAGGGATTATTGTTACATATATTAAACACAGCAGGTTCAGTAACATATAATGTGAAATCTAATATGGTTCGTATGGGGATTGCTATTTATGGTTTGTATCCTGATTTAGCTGATAAGCTTCTTTTTAAACCTGATTTAAAACAAGTTATTGGTCTGAAAGGCAGAATAACTAATATCCATACAATGAAAAAAGGTTCTGGAATAAGCTATGGTTATACATATATGACTGATAAAGATATTAAAGTAGCCACTATTCCAATAGGCTATGCGGATGGTGTACCTAGAATTTTATCAAACAAAATATATGGCGAACTTAACGGTAAAAAAATTAAACAAATTGGTAATATAACGATGGATCAAATGATGTTTGATATATCTGGTATTGATGCAAATGAGGGAGATATTATTACTCTTTTAAATGATAAAGATTTATCAATAGATAATTGGGCGGAAATTGCTGGAACAATAAACTATGAGTTAACCTGTAGGTTGAAAGTTCGTTTACCAAGAGTATATGTAAGATAAAAACAATAAAAAAGCTCTGAAATATTTCAGAGCTTTTAATTTATTATCTAATTTCTTTAATTTACATTTAAATTATGCATAGAAGTTATCTAGAACAAATGCACCATCTTTGCCACAGCCGGCAACTTCTCCGATTACACCGTTACTAGCAATGCCTGCAGCTTTACCATTGCCGTGTCTTTCAGAATATCCTTCTGGAGAAGCAATAGTTCCTTCATTACCGGTAAATGCAACTTTTCCGGGTGCAAATGGGTTTGAACCTTGTACTTTTGGATTGAATTTTAATGTTTCAAATGAAACCATTTATATTTTCCTTATAACTGCATGTCTAATCTCAAGACATAAATATACATAATCTTACTCTTACATGTATATAAAGTCTTTTTAGTGTTAGGAATTGCTTAAATTTTTTTGTATCTGTTACAAATCGTAATATTTATATGACGGTTTATAACTCTCTTATTATTCATGTACCACCTACACTTTATTTTTTAACACTAATAACGTTTCATCTTATAAATATTTACAAAACGATACATTTTTTACTGGTATGATTTAGAAAAATAAGGGAGAAAATTATGACAGGAATATTAGTAGTTACGGGAATAGTTGTTTTAGTATCATATCTTATAGGTTCTATACCTACAGGGTATTTAATAGTTAAGGCAAAAACCGGTCAGGATATCAGAACGGTTGGCTCAGGGTCTACAGGTGCTACTAATGTAAAACGTGTTCTTGGGAAAAAATGGTTTTTTACCGTTATGCTTCTAGATGCATTTAAGGGTGCTCTTCCTGTTGTATTGGCAAGCTTGTATGCAGGAAAGTGTGAAAATATAGGACTTTTCCCTGTTCTTGCTGCGGTTGCTGTTATTCTTGGACACAGCAAACCAATATTTTTACAATTTAAGGGCGGCAAATCTGTTGCATCAGGAGTTGGAACAATACTTGCTCTTAACTGGCAAGTTGGTCTTCTGATTGCACTTGTGTGGAGTATTATTACATATTGTTCTAAATATGTTTCATTGGGTTCAATTATTGCATTGGCAATTTCTCCATTTTTAATGCATTTTATTGGTCACGCACCAATCGGTTACACAATTTATTGTGCGTTGGGTGCATTATATATTATTTATCTTCACAGACAAAACATTGTTAGACTTATTAAAGGCGAAGAAAACAAAGTTAGATAAAATTATTTTAAATAACTTTGCAAATCAGATGTAATAGATTGAGTTTTGCATAACTTTTTAAGTTTTGCAATAGCACGGTTTTCAATCTGTCTTATTCTTTCTCTTGAAACGTTAAAGAATGTACTTACTTCTTCAAGTGTTCGTTTTTGTCCGGATGTATCAAGTCCATATCTTAAGATTAAAACGTCACGTTCTTTAGGACTTAAACTATTAAGCATTTTTGTTGTATCTAACTGTAGATTTTCATCTGATACTATAGAATCAGGTGTTGTAGAAGATTCATCAACAATATAATCAATAATTTTGTTAGCATCTTCTTTTTGGTTGGTAGGTGTATCAATACTAATTGTAGCTTGTGCAGATTTTGTTACTTCTGCAAGCTTTTTTAGTGAAATCCCCATTTCATCAGCAAGCTCTTGTTTTGTAGGTGTTCTGCCGAGTTTGGTGATAAGCATAAGTGATGTTTTTTTGATTTTACTTAGTGTATCTATCAAATGCATCGGTAATCTTATCATGCGTGCTTTGTCTGCAATAGCACGTGTTATTGATTGTTGTATCCACCATGTAGCATAAGTAGAGAATTTATAACCTTTGCCATAATCAAATTTCTCTGTTGCACGGATAAGACCCATATTCCCTTCTTGTATCAAATCAAGGAATGATAATCCTCTGCCAACATATTTTTTAGCAATACTTACTACTAGTCGTAAGTTTGCGTTGATAAGAATTTTTCTTGATAATTCACAATTTTCTTCTTTAATTTTTTTTGCTATTTCAAGTTCTTCTTCTCTTGTAAGAAGTGGAATCTTACCAATTTGTTGAAGATAGATTTTAACAGAGTCATCTGCTCCGATGTTTTCTATGCTTTCATTATCTTTAAGGTCTTTTTCGATTTCGTCATCGCTTGCAACGCTGATGCTATCAAAATCAATGCCTTCATCTGATATATCGTCTATGCTTAAATTTATTTTTTCATTTTCGCTCATTGTTGTTTCCCTTATTTTTTCGACAATTTTTGGCGAACACTTTCATACACTATAATACTCATTGCATTTGAAACGTTTAAAGAATTAAACTCTTTTAACATAGGAATTTTTACTTGAAAATCAGACATTTTCAATAATGTTTTGGAAACTCCTGTGTGTTCTCCGCCCATAACTATTGCAAAATTCATATCGCAATAATCAATATCATAGTAATTTTTCTCTGATTTAGCATCTGTTGCAATTACCCACCAGTTGTTATCCTTAAGTTTTTCTACTGCACCTGACAGGCTATTAACCTTGATTATATCAATATGGTTAATTGCACCTGCACTTGTTTTTTCTACAACAGATGTAATTTGGCAATTTCTTCTTGACGGTATCAATATACCGTTTATACCTGCACATACACAGGTTCTTATAATTGCACCAATGTTATGAACATCTTCTACACCATCAAGAATAACCATAGAAGCGTTTTCTTTATGTTTTTCAATGAAATCTTCAAGTTCAACATATTCTATTGGTGCAACTTGTGCTATTACCCCTTGATGGTTTAAACCATTGTATGGAGCAAATTTTTCTTTTCCGACAAACTGAAAAACAATACCACGTCTTTGTGCAAGTTCTTTAATTTGTTCAATCTTATTATCAGAATGGTTTGTTTTTGAAATCAAAACTTTATTTATTTGACGTTCGCCTGATAATGCTTCTATTACAGAGTTTTTTCCGTAAACAATATCATCAACATCAATCTGAACGGGTTTTTCTATTCTTTTTTCTTGATAATTTCTATTTTTCTTATCGTTATTAAACTTTTTCAAAATCTTTCCTCAGGTTTTAAAGTTACTTTGAAATTTCAAGCATTCTATTGATGCAATTTACTGCTTTGTGAGCAATGTTTTCTTCAACAGTGATTTCGTGTTGCTCTTTATCAAGTGCATCATATATATCTTGTAATGTGTGCCATTTCATATTAGGGCATACAACACTATTTTTAATTAAAATAAATTCTTTGTCAGGATAGTCACGTTCAAGACGTTCAACTACACCTTTTTCTGTTGCAATGATGAATGTCTTTTCGTTACTTTCAATCGCATATTTCATAATACCTGTTGTGCTGCCAACATAATCTGCAAGTTTAACCACTTCTTGATGACATTCCGGATGTGCAAGAACTTTTGCGTTGGGATATTTAGCTCTTGCATCAATGATATCTTGCGGTTTAATTTGTAAATGTGTAGGACAAAATCCAGGATAAGTAGTAACTTTTATATTTCCAAGTTTGTTTTCTACCCATTTACCAAGATATGTATCAGGTAAAAATAAAATTTCTTTTGCTCCCATGCTTTCAACTACTTTTACTGCATTAGAACTTGTGCAGCACATGTCACATTCTGACTTAACCTCTGCGGTTGAGTTTATGTAACATACGGTAGGAATATTTGGATGTTTTGCTTTGAATTCTCTTAGTTGTTCCAAGTCAATCATATCAGCCATTCTACAGCCTGATTCTAATCTTGGAAGTAAAACTTTTTTGTTTGGTGATAATATTTTTGCTGTTTGTGCCATAAAATATACACCAGCAAAAACAATAATATCTGCATCTGTTTCGTTTGCTCTTTGGCTTAAATATAATGAATCGCCTACAAAGTCTGCGACTTCATCTATTTCAACATTTTGATAGCAATGTGCTAATATAACAGCGTTTTTTTTCTTTTTCAGCTCATTTATTTTTTCAACTAATTCATTCATAATAAGGCTCTTCCATATCCCCTTTTTATCTATTATACAACAAAGGATAATAAGTAAACAAAAATAAGCATAAAAAAAAGACCTTGTTATCAAGGTCTGTCCGTTTAAATAAGAAGAGAGAGCTTTATACTTTTATAAAGTAAATTTCTCATGAAAAATTGCCTTTTTTGAATAGTATTTGTAACATTTCTTTACATGTTATCTTTGATATTCAAAGTTACGTTTCGGTAAAATAATAAATCCGACTATTGACATTTAGTTATATCTTCAATAGGATATAAAGGAGAGGTGAGGCGACATGGCCAAGTGGTAAGGCAGGAGCCTGCAAAGCTTTTATCCCCAGTTCGAATCTGGGTGTCGCCTTTTTATCTTCTTAAGTTTATCCCTTGAAAAACCAGTGATAATGGAATAAAATATGTTTATGAGAAGAGTTTTTTTAGTGCTGTTTTATATGGTTTTAGGTATTTTACCAACGTATGCTTTGGAAATTGAGCAGCCCAAAGCTGTTCAGACTCTCTATCATGTTCTTCCTGAAGAAGAACAAACTATTCATGATGAAGAACCCCAGTATGATGATTATTATTTCCCTGCAGAAGTTGAGTTAAAAGGAAGTGTAATATACGATGGGGGTGTTACAGCTAATGAAATAGAGCTAGATAAAGATATCCAAAAACCCAAAATTAAACTCAAAACATCAAATATGATTATTCCTGTTACAGAAAGGAAGATATTTGCCAATGTTTTAGAGGTTCCTCGTAGTGCTTTATCCAATGCATCAAGGCTAACTGGAGAAGAATATTATATTGCACCTGTATGGAGCTATGTAAAAGAACAGGTCGGAAACTTTTCATACGGTACTCAATATACATCAGGGATTGACACTTCACAGTTACAAACAACGATGAATCTTTATACAAGATATGATTTTAAATATTTTGCACTTACCGGTGCCGTTGGGACTAATGAGAAGAATATTGAAGGGATAAATGATAGAACAATACAGATAGCTCCTGAAATAAAGTTATCAAAATCATTTGTAATCAGAGATACTGTACAAGCCTATGTTAATGATACTGTGAAAAAAAATAAAATATCAATTATCTATACACCTCAATGGCAAAAATGTCCGGGTATGGTTAGGATAGAACTTGGTATTACAAATTCATATTATACAGGTGGAAAGGTTAATTCTGCTGTAGAGTTTTCTACTCGTATTAGGTTGTAATCAGAGGATAAATTAGATATAATTGTGCTATGGAAAAGAAGTCAAGAAAAATAAGAGCAAATGGTAATCTTGCCGCTAAAATAAAGAAAAAGAGTGCAAAGCGTAGGCATCATACGCAGTTTTATTATTCTTTTCTTACCATAATCTTGCTTATTTGTTTAGTTCAAATGTCGTTTAGTGCATTATTGAATGTTACAAAGGTGGTTTCTTATCATAGAAAGATATCTACGCTTGCGTCTAAACAAATAGCTGCTGAAGCACGTAATGCCGAGTTAAAAAAAGATATTAAAAACTTTTCTACAACAGCTACAATGGAATCTATTGCTCGTAATAATTTGAAAATGGCAGGTAAAGACGAGGTTCTTGTTATTGTGAATAAACAGCAGATGTCACAAGAAGATAATAAACATAAAAAAATCGGATTTAAAAAATAATGAAAAATATAATGATTGAAGCCTTTGAACTAAAAAGAAAAGGTTATTATAAACAAGCAATAGAAATGTATTACAAACTACTTTCCAGTGTTGGTGATGATATAGAAATTCTATCCGAGTTATCTGATTTATATTTTTTACTTAAAAATAATGAAAGAGCAATTCATTATGCAGCAAAAGCATTGGAATTAAATCCCGACCACAAAAGCAGTCTTGATGTAATGCGTAAGGTTTATCTTTCTGAGCAAAATTATATTGAAGCGGAACGATTATCTGAAAAAATATATTCTATTAGCAAATCTGATACGGATTTGATTGAGCTTTTAAAAATTTATGAGCAAGAAAAAAAATATAATGAAATTATCAAATACACTGAGAACGTTGAGGATTATGAATGTCGCTACAGACGAGCATTAGCTCTTAAGTGTACAGATAATATTGACGAGGCTGTAAATATTTTATCGGTGCTTTCTATTGACACAAATAGTGAGTATAATATAGAAGATATATTATTATCGTTAGGTAAAATATATTATGAAAATAATGAGATAGAAAAAGCAAAAGAGGTTTTTAAAAAATTGGAAGATAATAAATTAGAAAAAGCAGAAAGTTTAAATTATGCAGGTTTGGCAAAATTAGATGAAATGAAACTGGACGATGCTATTGAATATTTCAATCAGGCAATAGAAAAGGATGATAAAAATGCCCAATATCATTTTAATATGGGGCAGTCATATTATTTAAAAGGTTGGTTTGATGAGGCGAAAAAATGTTTTAATACTGCAATATGCCTTAATCCTATGGATGAAAGCTATCATTATTCACTAGCATATTTGTTATATCGTTCAGGTGATTTTGTCAATGCGGAAGCTCATCTTAATCCTGAGTATTTTGATTCAAAAGTTCTTTTGCAAGTTATTAAGTCTGAAAAAGGTGATTTAGCATCTCCGAAGATTGAACTTGAGAAAATGTTAAATGAACATCCAAATAACGAAACAATTTTATTCTCATTGGCAAAGATCTATTATAACCTTGATATGTATAAACAAGCTAAGACAATTATAGAAAAAACAATAGAAGTTAATTCTAAATCTTTCGAATATCAAGAGTTTTTGGTGAAGTTGTTGCTTAAGCTGGATATGTTAGAAGAGGCAGAAACTAAAATAAATGAACTTGTTGAAAAATATCCGAAATATTATTATGCAAAAGTTTTGGAAGCTGAACTAAATAATAAACAACAGAAGTATGATGATTTGTTTGATTGTGCACAAGAACTGATTGAATTGGATATCAACCATTATGAAGGTTATTATTATAATGCAGTAGCTTTATTTGAAAAAGAAGACGTGAATTTTGCTATAGAAAGTTTGAAAAAAGCGATTTCTTTAGATGTGGCAAATGCTGAATTATACGTTAAAATGAGTGAATTTTACCAAGCTATCGGCAAATATGAAGATGCATTTGAATATATTAAAGAG
>JAMPEO010000032.1 GCA_023665105.1 Candidatus Gastranaerophilales bacterium
TAATTGGTCAGCACATAGGACTGATCAAACTCCTATTACAAAAAAAGATGCGGATACATTTATCAATAATGTTTTGAATATTTCTAATTTTCCACAAAAATCATTTGATAATTATGCTGAAAAATTAAAGATACTTGATGATAAAGGGTTAAAAGCAGATAGTTTTAATCCGAATAATATTTTGGTAGATTATCATAATCAAGAGCTACATATTATAGATGCATATAATTATCATGTTGATGCACATTTGAATACCAAATACGACTTAGCTTGTCTGCTTGTTGATTATCCAAATTATGGTAAGTATCACGAAGTAATGACAGATTCGCAAAAGAAAGTTTTTGTTGATTGTACAAAAACTATTTTTGATAAATGTGAAGAAGCCTCTAAAAGAGCGGGGTTAAATACTTCTGAAGATACATTTATTGAGTTTATCTCAAGAATTGATGGTCGTGAAAATAACGGTGGAATGTATCGAAAGAGCTATGATGCAATGAAAGATATTTGCAAAAAATCTTAAAAAAATATTTATTAAATCAGTATATTTTACTCCTGTTTTTTTAGGCATGCTTTTTAGTGTATAAAAAAGATTTACACTGAATTTTGTTTGTAATACAATCGAGGATGTTAAGAGAGAAAACTATTTTACATAAAAAGGAGTAAAATTATGGTAAAAGTTGCAATTAACGGATTCGGTAGAATCGGACGTAACACATTAAGAGCTGCAATCAGAGAAGGCATTTTCAATGAAATCGATTATGTTGCTATCAATGACCCAGGTCTAACACCTGCTAACGCTGCTCACGTGTTCAAATATGACTCAGTTATGGGTAAATTCGACGGTACAGTAGAAGTTGCTGAAGATGGTCTTGTAATCAACGGCAAAAAAATCTTATTCTTTGCTGAAAAAGATCCAGCTCAATTACCTTGGGCTAAATTAGGTGTTGAAGTTGTTGTTGAATCAACTGGTTTCTTCACAGATGCTACAAAAGCTAAAGCTCACATCGAAGCTGGTGCTAAAAAAGTTATCATTTCAGCTCCTGCTAAAAACGAAGACAAAACTATCGTTCTTGGCGTTAACGAAAATGAATATGATCCAGCAAACCACGAAGTTATTTCAATGGCTTCTTGTACAACAAACTGTTTAGCTCCTGTAGCTAAAGTTATCAAAGAAAAATTTGGTATCGTTAAAGGTTTGATGACTACAGTTCACTCATACACTGGCGACCAAAGAATCTTAGACGCTGGTCACAAAGATCCACGTCGTGCTAGAGCTGGTGCTTTAAATATCGTTCCTACAACTACAGGTGCTGCTAAGGCTGTTGCTCTTGTATTACCTGAATTAAAAGGTAAATTGGATGGTTTCGCTATGCGTGTTCCTACTCCAGACGTATCTTTAGTTGACGTTGTTTTCGAAACAGAAAAAGAAGTTACAGCTGAAGAAGTTAATGCAGCTCTTAAAGAAGCAGCTGACGGACACGTTCTTTGCTACACAGACGAACCTCTAGTTTCTTCTGACTTTATCGGTTCTTCTCAATCATCTACAGTTGACTCATTGTTAACTAAGGTTATGGGTGGTAACATGGTTAAAGTTATTTCTTGGTATGATAACGAAATGGGTTATTCTACTAGATTAGCAGAAACTACTAAAATGGTTGCTGAAAAGTTATAGTTTTATAACTGAATAAATAACTTGAACGGGATTGAAAATTTTTCAATCCCGTTTTTTGTTTGTTATGATTTATAAATCTGATAATCATCTGATAAAATTTCAAAATTTCATATTGTTTTTTGATGTATAATTAAAAAGTAATAGGGTATATAGGAGCAGGGATATGAAAAATACTGTTGTTGTTGGTGCACAATGGGGTGATGAGGGAAAAGCGAAGATTACTGATTTGCTTGCTGAAAAAGCAGATTTCATAATCAGGTATCAAGGCGGATGTAATGCAGGGCATACTGTTGTCGCTAATAACCAGACTTATAAGTTTCATTTAATTCCATCAGGTATCTTATATAAAAATAAAATTTGTATGCTTGGTGCAGGTACTGTTATTTTACCGGAATCATTTAAGCATGAGCTTGAAGAATTAAAATCTCAAAAAGTTGATATGAGCGGTTTGAAAATATCTCCGCTTGCATCAATAACTATGCCTTATCATACTGAAGTTGATGGATATAGCGAAGATAAAGGTGGAAAAGGTAAAATCGGTACAACAAAAAAAGGTATTGGACCGACTTATACTGATAAATCTGCAAGAATAGGTTTGAAAATTCAAGATTTATATGACTTGGAAACTCTTAATGAAAAATTAGATGTTATTTTGCCTTTGAAAAATAAACAACTTGAAAAAGTATATGGATTAGAACCATATACAAGAGAATGTTTATTAAGCTTGTGTGAAGAATATGCTAAAATATTCAAACCTTATGTATGTTTTGAATGGCAAAAACTTTTGAATGAACATAAAAATGATGTAATTTTATATGAGGGTGCACAAGGTGTAATGCTTGATATTGATTATGGTACATATCCTTTTGTGACAAGTTCGAATCCGATTGGTGGCGGAGCTGCTGTTGGGAGTGGATATGGTCCTTGTATGATTGATGAAGTTATTGGTGTATCAAAAGCGTATGTTACTAGAGTTGGAGAAGGTCCGTTTGTGACTGAGCTGGATGATGAGATTGGTGCTAAAATTCAAAAAATAGGTCACGAATTTGGTGTTACAACAGGCAGACCAAGAAGATGCGGATGGTTTGATGCTGTTACTATGAAGTATGCTGTACTTGTTGGTGGTTTTACTTCTGTTGCTCTAACAAAAATAGATGTATTTGATACTTTTGATGAGATAAAAGTATGTACGGCATATCGTGATAAACGTGATGGTAAAGTTTATGATTATTATCCTACTGATGTCTATATGCATAAATATCTTGAACCTGTTTATGAAACTCATAAAGGTTGGAATACTGATTTGACTGGTATTAGAGAATATGACAAACTTCCTGTGAATGCGAAAAAATACCTTGCAAGATTGGAAGAATTGTTAGAATGCCCTATTTCTATTGTTAGTGTCGGACCTGATAGAGAGCAGACTATATTTAAATAATAATTAGCCTATTTGTTAGTTGATTAAAATCTTTTTTGAGGTATTATTGCTTCAAAGGAAGGGTTAGTTGACATGATACAAAAAGTTGGCTTGACTTATAATCAACAACATTATAACAATATTCCTCCAAAAGAAGATAAGAAGGCTGTTTTGGCTGCAAAAATTGATAAGTTGAAGACTTATAGAAATCGTTATGAAACGCAACCGGAGTCTTATACAAAAGTATATTCTGCAGCTGGAGCTATAACTGGTGCCGTTGCAACATTAGCAGCATTTTCATTAAAGCAAAAGTGTAAACCGCATAATGTTAAATACGGATTAGGTCACATGCTTACAATGTGTTTTGCAGGTATAACAGGTGGTATAGCAGGAGGTTCTATTGGTACTTCTAAGAAGGAAAAAACTAGAAAAATAAAAGAAGGCGTTTTTCAATTTTTAAATATGGCAATGCCTGCAACTTGTGTTACAGGTGCATTAAAATTATGTGATAAAGTTCAAACTTTGGATAATGTTCCTGCAAGGATTATAGGTACAGTTGCAGGTATTGCAACAGGTATTGCATCAGGAGTTCGGTTATCTAATTTTATTGTTGATCCTAAAAACAAAGAACCTGATAGAAAAGTAACTTTAAAAGATTCTATTGCTAACCTGGACGATGCAGTTGGTATTTTAGTTCTTGCAGATGTTAAAGCTGCCAAAAATCTTAGAATAGAGAGGGCGTTTCCATTTCTATATTCTTATTGTGGTTATCGTGCTGGTAAAAGTAATTAAGTTGTTATTGATAAAATCTTATTTTATGTGATATTATAACTCTATGTTAAAGAAAATATTTCAAAAGTTTTCTATACATTCGGTATTGATATTTGTTTCACTTTTATCAATTTTTCCGTTTATCTGGCTTTTATCAACATCTTTGAAAGGTGTTAATGAGAATATTTTTGCCTATCCTCCAACAATTATTCCGCAAGATTTCACTTGGCAAAATTATATCGGGGTGTGGCATCAGGTTGATTTTGTAGGATATTTTATCAATAGTATGGTTGTGGCAGGATTTACTGTCTTATTGAATCTTGTTTTGTCTGCTCTTGCTGCGTATCCGCTTGCAAGAATGGAGTTTCAAGGTAAAAAGATTGTATTCTTTTCGGTACTTGCTACTATAATGATTCCTTTTCAATCAATTATGCTTCCTGTATATCTGATTACTATAAAGCTCAATCTTATTGATAGCGTCAATAATTTTATGGGGTATCTGGGACTTATATTACCGTTTGCGGTTAATGCGTTTGGTATTTTTCTGATGCGACAAGCATTTATGAAAATTCCAAGAGAATTAGAAGAGGCGGCGATTATTGATGGATGTAATGTATTTCAAATGTTTATGAAGGTTTGTGTGCCAATGATTAAACCATCTCTTGCTGTACTTGCTATTTTTACGTTTATTGGTTCTTGGGGTGAATTCCTATGGCCGAGTATTGTGCTTACTAAAGATTCTATGTATACTTTACCGGTTGGGATAAATAACCTTCAAGGAATGTTCTCTTCAAATTGGAGATTTATTGCTGCAGGTTCTATTCTCGCAACAATTCCTATTGTAATTTTTTTCCTTGCTATGCAGAAGTATTTTATATCAGGTGAAAATGACGGAGCTGTTAAAGGGTAGGAGTTTTATAAGATTTAATGAAATAAAAACAGAGTTTAATTCACAATCAAACTCTGTTTTTTGTAGTTTAGTTAATCTTCTTATAAAGATTCTCTATATATAGCTTCAACAGCTTCTTTTGAAGCGTTTGTAGGTGCTATTGCTAATAAACCATCTAATGAAGGAGTCGTAAATGCAAGTTCTGTTAATTTAGCAACATCACTTTCAGAGAACCCTTCATCTTTTAATTTATTAGGAACGTCTACTGATTTTAACCATTCGTAAACACTTGCTGCTGCCTTTTCTGCATCATTGGCTTCTGGTTTTAAGCCTTTTGCTATAGGTTCAAGAATATATGCTAAAGTGTTAGCTTTAGAACCATATATGTTTTTAATAACGGCAGGAAGTAATATAGCAAGTCCTAAACCGTGTGAAAAGTCAGGTTTTAAAGCACTTAACGGATGTTCAAGAGCGTGTGTATAGTGGAGTAATCCATTGTCAAAACATACACCAGCCATCATTGCTGCGTAGCATAAGAAATATCTTGCTTCTAAGTCTTTAGGATTTTCTATTGATTTTGGAAGATATTTAGCAACAAGTTCAATCACTTCTCTTGCAAGGGTTACTGTGTATGGTGATGCTACTTTTGAAGTTGCAGCTTCTACTACGTGATTTATTGCATCAATAGATACATATCTTGTTTGTTTTGGTGATAAGCCTACCATCAATTCAGGGTCATCTATTGCATAAGTTGGGTAAATACAATCATAAGCAATCGCAGGTTTGTATTCTTTTTCTAAGATTGTTGCAACAGCAAATCTGTTTGTTTCAGAACCTGTTCCATGTGTTAAATTTATTGCAACGATAGGAGCAGCTTCTTCTGGGGTAAATTTAAATTCATATAAATCCGCTGCTGTTTTATCAGAATTTTTTAAAAGTATTGCAACAGATTTTCCGGCGTCTGTTGGAGAGCCTCCGCCGATTGTGATAACAAAGTTTGCACCAAATTCTTTTGCCATTGCTGTTGCTTCATCAATAGCTGCTGTTGTTGGGTTTGGAGTTACCTTGTCATAGTTGATATAGCTGATACCGTTTGAAGACAATGCTTTTTCTACAATGTCCCATGCACCTGTTGATTTATAAGCATTTCTACCGGACATTACAACAACTTTGTCTAAGCCTTTTGTTTTAAATTCTTTTGCTATGTCTTCCATCTTCTTTATTGCACCGCAGCCGAAATAAACGCAGGTTCTTGTTCTAATTTCCTTTACTTCATTAATATTTTGGTCTTTTTCCCACATAGGACTCTCCTTTCTCATAAACACTTCATCTGTATTATAGAACAAAAATTAGTAATATACATTTGATAAATGAACAATTTTTCTAAAAAATCGTTATAATATTAGAATATGTCGACAAAAAAGTATTTAAAAAAGATTTTATGTATATTTTTTGCTGTATTATTTTTTTCAATACAGTCACTTCCTGTGCTTGCAGGAGATGTATTTTATGATTTTAGTGATGAAGCACAAGAACGTTTTAATAGACAGGAACAAAGTGTTCCTGTGGAAATGGATACAAGAAAACCTATAAAAGATGGTTATAAAGTTAAGTCTGTTAAAAAGAACGAAATGAGAAAGCAAGAACAGTTTTATTCTCCAAATGTTAGTACTCCGCAAAGTGTTACTTTGCAGGGAAGTGTAATTACTGTTCCGAAAAATACTGCAATACTTGCAGTATTAGAATCTTCAATCAGTACTAGAAGTCTTGCTCAAAATGATACTATTTCTGCAACATTATCACAAGATTGGATATATAGAGGTATTTTGATTGCACCTAGAGGAAGTATTGTATACGGTAGAGCAACAGATGTTAAGCGTGCCGGATATGCTTATAGCAACGGAAAGTTATCCATGCTTTTTTATCAAATAATTACACCAAATGGTGAAAGGATAACATTATCTTCTAATGAAGTTTATGTTGAGGCAAAAGGTTCAAACAGGGCTGTAAAAATGGCTGGTAATGTTGTTGTTGGTGCTCTCTCAGGGTTGGTGACAGGTGTTTTATATTCACTGATTTCCGGTGGTGATGTTGCAAGAGGGGTTGCTATCGGTTCTGCTGTTGGTGCAAGTGGTGGACTTGTTTCTGCAGTTGCACACAAAGGTGAAGATGCGGAAGTTCCGGCAGGTACTGTTATAAATATTGTGCTTACAAAGTCAATGGAAGCTGTGCCATACCAATAAAATTATGATATTATTGAATATGAATTAAACATAAAAAAGGTAATAAAAATGAATAAAAGATTGATAACATTAGGAATAATTATTTTAACAGTTTGTATTATTGGTAAACTTTTATGGGCAGGTTTAAAGAATTTAAAGGTAGATGATTTCAAGCCTGCAGCTGTTATTTTTGTTGTGGATTCGTCTGCTTCAAATCAAGCTAAATTACCTTTGCAAAAGAAATTTTTAAAACAGATATGTGCACAACTTGATCCTGAAGACCAAATTAAAATAATAAAAGTTTCACAAGAAGCATATATGATTTATGAGGGAACTCCTCAAAATTCCAGTGGTATTACTAAGTCAATGGAAGCTTTTACACAATATGCTCCGGAAGAAATGGGTACTGCTTATGGCGATGGACTTAAAAAAGCGTTGTCTTATTCTCTTATAATGAAAAAAGAGGGATATGTTCCTGCTGTTGTTGTTATTGGAGATTTGGAAAACGAGGGTGCAACAGAAAAACAAATTTGCTGGGATACTTTGCCGGAAAATATTAGTAATGTGGTTAAGTATGCTCCTGATTTATCAATGATGTTTTTATTTGCACATCCGCAAAAACTGGATATGGTTAAAGAAAAGCTGGGACCTGTATTGGGTGAGAGTAAACTTGTACTTGCTCCTGAACAAAATGTTGATAAAGCGTTGCGAAAGTTTATAAATGCTATCGGAAGATAATTTAGAAAGGATTAAACAATGATTATAACCCTTACTTCAAAAAATAATGAAAAAGTTTTTAACGGTAAAGAAATAATAAATATTGGTTCTAATGCCGGTTGTGATTTTGTGTTGGATATTGGTTCCGACTTTATGCTGACTTTACAATGTGATGAACAGAATAAAAAATGTGTACTTGTTAATAATTTCAATACTCAAAAAGTTCTTTTTAAAGGTCAGCCCTTATCTCAGAAAATTGAAATAGATAAAGTTTGTAAGTTAATGTCAGCTGATAATGATGAATTCTTATCAATTAAAATATCAGAGGCACCTGTTGTAGAACAAGCTTATGAACAAAGTGCGATTGAACAGAAGAAGGCTGAACTTGAGAAACAAAGAGTTTCTGTTATAAAACAGACAGGTTTTGTTGTTAATGATTTGAAAAGTAAGATTGCTTTAAACTTTAAAGCTTCCTTATTTTTGCATATAGCTTTATTTGTGAGTTCTTTAGTTACAGCGTTTGGTGTTTCTAATTATCTTACAGGTTTGCAGATAGAAGAAACAAAGAATTTTATAAATCTGCCGACTAATATAAAAATCCTCGTTGCTTTTACTGTTATTATTTATGGTATTTGTTTGATATTAAAACAAGGTGTTTATTTATATTTGCAAAATAAAGAAAAAAGTAACGATGTGTCTGTAATTGCACAGAACTTTATGTTATGGAGTTCCGGTATATTTATGACTGCGGTTTATTTTATAAACCTAATTTATTACATCAATATAAATGTGATTTTTGCTGTTTTAGTTTCTATATTTTTCGTAGGTTTAACTGTTGTTTTGGCATCTGCTTGCGGATATTTCAAAAGTACTGGTCATAATATGACTTATGTCTTGGATAAAAATGAATATAGAGAAGATTTTGAGTCTGTTATGAATGAATATAGACACTGGATTGAAAAATATATCAATGGTTTAAGTAATACGAAAATTACTAACATAAAAGATAAATTATTTGGACTTCAGTTGAAATCAGCAGGAGAATTATTCTTAGGATTTTTAACTGCTCCATTCCTTGCTTACGGTGTGTCAAATACATTGGCGATGTGTTTTCCTGAAGCTGCAGGATGGATAAGAATTTCAGGTTTAAGATTGAGTCCTGTCTTTTTGGTGCTTGCAACATTCTTAATTGTTTTTGCATTTTTTGCTTTTGTAAATGCATTTTTTGTTACCAGAAAAATACAAGGTTCTAATGTTATTAAGCAAGATGGTTTTAGTAACTATATAACTCACGGAACTGATATTTTTGGTGTTCAAGGGATTAGAAAGTTAGATAGCGAAAAAGTTCGTTCGCTTGTTATTGGATGCTCAATTATTTTAATTGAGTTTACTATGAATACATCTTATTTCTTTACTGAAATTGGCGGAGATTTGCAAGGTATGTTTCTTAGTGTTGTTGCTGCTCTTGTACCTACAGCTCTTCTCATTGCAGAAACTTATATGCTTAGTCAAACAAAGTTTGATATCTATGCTTGTGAAGAACTTATAGCAAAACTTGATAGAGATTAGTTTTAAAGGATTAAGATATGGGCAAATTAAAACTCTATATTTTAATTTCTATAGTATGTTTTCTTAGCATTGTTGTGATGTTTAAACAGCCTGATATGCATAAACAAGCAATGATTACTGACTCTGAATACTCTTTTATCGAAGAGGATTTAGCACCTGCAAATGTTAATGTGAAAGTAAGTGACAAAGAAAATATTGATAAAAATATAAGTATACAAAATATAGCAACTCAAGAAAATAAAAAACAGTTATCAGATAAAAAATTACCGATGAATAAAACTGTTCAGCAAAAACAAAATGTTTCGACTCCAAAAACAGAAACAAAGTCAATAACTAAACCGGTGACTAAACCAGATGTTACTGATAAACCTGTAGAAAAAACAGAATCGACATACAAAGAAGTGAAACCTCGTCCAAAACAAACGGTTGCTCCTGTAGCTGAAAAACCTAAACAAGAATTAACAGAACAAGAGGAAATAATTGCTTGGAACAGGTGGCGTAGTGCACTTCAAAATCAGGTTATGCGTGATTCTGAAATTGCAGCACCTTTAGGAACAAGGTTTAAATTTTCTTTTACTGTTGATAAGTACGGTAATATGTCTAATGTCAAGGTCTGGTCTGAAACTCCGTGTTTTTCTGATATGGCTGTAAGAATTATTAAACCGGTGCTTATGAGTTATCAACACAAGGCTATATTGAATTTCCCTAAAGGTACAAAACGTACAATAACTAATGTTAATGGCGGTTTTGTTATTTCCAGAACTACTCAATACAGTACGCCGTCAGATTATAATGATTATGAGAGAGTGCGGAGGTAGCTTATGTATATATGTAGTGAATGCGGACAAAAATATAAATTAAAACCAGACTATTGTGATTGTGGTAACGACATTTTTAATGAAATAGAAGATAGTCATAGAAAAGTTAATATTTTAAAAAAATATGATATGAATGTTTTTTCTGTAGTATTTTTTGTTTTATGCTTAGTATTGTCAGCTTTTGTTTTGTTATTTTTCCCTAAGGTTTCGGAGGTACAAAAACATGAACCCGTAGTATTAAAACCAATATCTAACATTCCGTCACTTGATACTTTTTGGAAAGAATCTTCACCTGTTGTAGTTGAAGAAATGGTAGTACAAGAGGAGCCTCCAAAGGAAGTTGTATCAACTACTGTTAAAAAACCTGTTCAAAATCCTGAATTGAAAAAAGTAACATCTCCGAAATCGCAGAATGTACTAAAACCAAAGACGGTAAATGTTAATCAAACTTCAGCTGTACAAAAAACAACACCAAAACCAATTGTTAAAGATACATCTAAAATAGAGGTTACAAATTATAAAATAGCTTTGAGAAAAAAGCTGTTTTCAAACCTTTCTGTTGCATCAGTTCAAGGTGACGGAAAATGTGGGGTTGAGTTCTCTGTTGATGAAAACGGTAAACTAATAAATCGTGGATTTACATTTTATTCGGATAACAAATCAGTTAATGATGAGGTATATAAAATGATGATGAGGACTCCGACTTTTAATCCGCCTCCATCAGGTTATCACGGAGAAAAGATTAAACTTATTTTTGAGTTTGAAAATAATAGTTTTTCAGTAAGTTTTGGGAAATAAAAAAAGGATTGAATACGTTCAATCCTTTTTTATTTCTATCCGAAGAAATGATTATTATCTTGTCCGTAACTAAAGTCATACTGTGGCTTTGGTTGATTTATATGTTCCGGAGCAATCGGAGCTGTATCTGTTACTATCTCAGGTGGCGGAGCTGATACACCATTAGGTTTTGTAGTCACCAATTTGGGATCTATCGGCTCATAAGGTGAGAAATATTCTGCAGCTGATGTCTGTGCCGAAGTATTTGGTCTCGTATTTACCAATTTAGGGTCGATTGGTTCGTACGGAGAGAAGTATTCCGGTGCTGTTGGTTTTGGAAGTTCTCCAACAGGTTTCCAATCAGGAATATAACCGCTGCCGTCAATTTCGTATCCTAATGGATTATTATTTCCTGTTGGTTGCGTTCCTCTAGG
Organism: Candidatus Gastranaerophilales bacterium; assembly: GCA_023665105.1. Classification (GTDB taxonomy): domain Bacteria; phylum Cyanobacteriota; class Vampirovibrionia; order Gastranaerophilales; family Gastranaerophilaceae; genus UBA2883. The sequence continues at coordinate 11,287 of JAMPEO010000032.1, forward strand.
AATATTTCCACTATTTGGTGTTGGTCCGCTTGGTGAGCCGCTAGGAGGATTATTACTACCACTTGGGCTCGGATTTCCACCACCATTTACAGGATTAGGGCTTCCGCCTGTTGGTGAACCATTTGGCTGATTGCCACCGCTTGGAGCAGGACCGCCGTTTGGTTGGTTTCCACCGTTTGGAGCAGGACCGCCGGTTCCACCAGTTCCATTTGGTGCTACAGGAATAGGATGCAATTTACTTACGTCCCATTTCATAAGTTTATCTTTGAGTTTAATCTTTAAATTATTATTCTTTGCGTATGCAAAATTATTTTTTATAGCTTTATAGCCCTTGAATCCGCCAAATAATGCTAAGCCTGCTGTGGTTGTGCTTTCTCCGAAGCCTTCGTATGCTTCTCTTGCTTGTTGGTCTGTTGTTGCATATTTTGCGTTTCTTACAGATTGAGCGAAGTTATCAGCCGCACATACAAGTCCGACACCGCCGGCAATAGCAGCACCTATTGGTCCTGTTAATGCTACTGCTGCAACACCTGCTGCTGTTGCAAGAGTTCTTCCGAAGCTAAAACCGTCTTTATCGCAGAATAAACCTCGAATCATATTATATGTACCGCCTTTTGCAAAAGCTTTCAACTTTTCAAAAGTGGATATATGTCCGTCATCGGCACCGTCTTTATTATAGTACCATGAGTCCTTTGTTGGCTGTGGTCGTAATCTTGGACTATTAGGATTTGGACCATAATTAGGCAAAGTGGCTATTGCACTATCAATAGAATCAGGCACCATGCTTTCTAAATACATGGAATGATTCATCGGATCCAATGGATTGAATGCGTATGTCATAATAATGTACCCTTAAACTTAATTCCTATATTTAGATAAAGTTTATGATTACATAAGAATTGACATGATTTTAAGAATTATTACTTTTTTGTAACATGTTCTTATTTTAAGCAGCAATTTTTATATTTTTTACCGCTTCCACAAGGACAAGGGTCATTTCTACCAATTTTAGGAATATTATATTGTGTTTGAACA
>JAMPEO010000033.1 GCA_023665105.1 Candidatus Gastranaerophilales bacterium
GAATATGCTTAAATACAACTAACATAAACTATGATAAATTAGGCTATTATTTAGAACAAACACCAAATTTCACAACAACAGGGTACAAATTTAGTGAGTATGGATATTTGCTTGTCACACCTGACGATATTAATTATGCAATAAATGGAACAGGTTACAATGATTATATACTAATCAACAAACAAAATAACATAATTTTTACAAATGGCGGAAATGATATTATTGACATTGAAAGCACATCTGGTAAAAACTATATCTATGGAATAAGTGATTCTTATAACGATACCTGTTGTATTTTAAATGGATTAAATTCATATACTGAATTGCAAAGAATGAGAAAATGTAATATACAAATAAAAGGGATAAAGTCATCTGAACTAAATTTATTCTTTAATGTAGTAAAAGATCAATATGGTGATACCTCTAGTGAATGTATAATCTTAGATGATAAGCATAAATCATCAATTCTAAAAGGAGTTGCTAACTTAAGCACTGGAATTCATACAGATAACATTGATGCAATTCTATCAATACAAGAAGTATCTTCTTCCGGTCAGTTTATAAAAGAAATCACTTCCAGTAATTGGAAATATCTAAAACACGATTTAGAAAAAGAAATATTTGACTACCTTAAAGACAGACCTTATACATCTGCTTTTGAGTTATTTAATAAAGGAACATCACAACATAAACAAGAACTTTATAATATTTATCAAAAATGGTTTAATTATTATAATAAAGAATGCGGTTTCGTTTCCGAATGTACAAGCGGTGAATATAAAGGAACTGATAAAAAAGATATTTTCTATATAAATAATAAAATGGATAGGTATAACAACACGATTGAATGTTATGGATATGGTGGAAATGATGAATATAAGGCTATGCTTAGCAATTATGCTTCCCCTTCTAATAAAGTTACCATCACAATTAGTGATAATTCAGGCGAACACGATGTATTAAATTTAGGGAATGAAAGTTCTTTACTAAAATTCAAGTTTGATGTAATCCTCAATTCCTCTAACGATAGCAGTAATTTCACGATTGGCAATGATTTAAAATTATATACAGGAAATGAAAAATCAAGTGACATAATAACTATCAAAGATTATTTCAATAATGGGAAAATAGAAGAAATAACAACAGGAGATAATAAAATATTATCCGACAATTATTTAAATACAATCGCACAAGAGATTGCGAATTGGCTTGCAAACAATAACTATAGTTCTACTTATGAAGTTTTTGAATCAAATGATACAAATTATATAAATAATTTTGTCGCAATATACACAGCAAATCAATCACAAATATGGATAGATAAATAACTCGACAAAAGGGTGCAATAAGCACCCTTTTGCTATCAATTCATTGTTAATCAATCGTTTTTATGCTAAAACTAAATTATAAAATAGGGAGTTAATTAAGGATTTATTATGAACATCGCATTATCAACAGATGATAATTATGCAAAATACGCAGGTGTAGTAATTGCATCAATATTAGAAAACAATAAGAATGAAGATTTAGTTTTTTATATTCTTGATGGCGGCATTACTCCTGAAAACAAAGAAAAAATAATGAATTTAATAACGATATCTGATTGCGAAATTCAATTTATCAAAATCGATGACAAACTATTTGAAGATTATAAAAAAATAAAAACCCACAAATACATAAATATAGCAACTTTCTACAGGTTAAAACTTGGTTCGTTATTACCAAATATAGATAAAGTCTTATATTTGGATTGTGATGTTGTTGTAAATAGTAATATAAAAGAACTATATGATACAGATATTGATAATTACTATGCTGCAGGAGCAAAAGATATAGCTTGCCAAACTCATAATAAAAAACCTGAGCTAAAAGAAGGCAGTTTATATGTGAATGCAGGAATGCTATTGTTTAATCTGGATAAAATCAGAAACGAAAATATTGAAGAAAAATATTTAGAATATACACAAAAGAATTTTGAAAATATATTTTTAGGTGATCAACAAATAATCAATGTGGTATTACAAGGCTATATTAAACAAGTTGATGATTGTTGGAACTTACAATCAAGTAATTTTATAAATCGCTCAATATACATGAAAAATCCAAAACTTATACATTATATTGGTAAACAAAAACCTTGGATATTTGCCTCTTTAAATTACTATAAAGATTTATATTTTAAATATTTACAAATGACAGATTGGCAATATACAGGTAAAGATATTTGGAAACATCAGACACTTAGTCAAATTTGCTCTATATTTAAATATGTGATGAAGAAACCTTTTTTCTTGTTTAGACCAAGATTTTATAAAGCTTTTTATCATACATATATAAAACAAATTTAGATTAAATTCATTTTTGCAGCACGGACAGCTGCTTGAACCCTGCCATTTGCTTCTAACTTTTCAATAATAGAACAAATGTGTGCTTTAACAGTATGAATACTAATTGTTAATTCTTTTGCTATTTTAGGATTGCTAAGTCCTTCGGCAGCTAAAGCTAGAACTTCAAGTTCCCTATTTGTTAGAATCTTTTTCATAATAATTACCTTTCTGTATTAAATCTAAAAATTGTTTACTTTTTAATTAGTCATTTGAGCTATCTTTATTAATCAAAACATAGTTTTCAGAAGTTTTATTAACATATTGTCCGATAAAATATTGTTACAAAAATCTTTACAAAAAATGGCATGGGAAATAGAGAAAATTATGACATATAATTATATTGAAAGGTGAATAATGAAACATATTAAAATACTTGACTGCACCTTACGAGACGGAGGTTATGTAAACAACTGGGATTTTGGGGTAAAAACAAAAGAAGAAATCCTTAACGCTCTTTGCTGTTCAAGAATAGATATTGTTGAATGCGGATTATTAGTAAACGAAAAAAATATTTCATCCGATAAGACTCTTTATAATTCCATTGAAGATATAAACAAACTTTTACCAACAGTGAGTAATACAGAGTTTTCTGTAATGGTAAATTATGGAGTTATTAGCATAGACAAATACCCTAAATGCTTCTCTAATATTGAAATCAGGCTTGCCTTTAAGCCTCACGAACTTAAAAACGCACTAAAATATTCTGAAGAGTTAATAGAGAAAGGTTATAAAATCTCTTTAAATCCAATGCACACAAGCTTATATTCAGATAATGAATTAAAAACACTAGTATCTGGTGTAAACCGAATTAAACCAAGATGTTTAACCGTTGTAGACACAATGGGGATAATGACAGAAAAAGATACAGAAACATTATTTAAAAACATTGATAAATCTCTGGATAAAGGAATTGCCATAGGATTTCATTCACATAATAATATGAATTTATCTTTAAAAAATACAAAAAAATTATTAAATATGAATCTTAATAGAGATATTATAATTGATTCATGTTTGGCAGGAATGGGAAGAGGTGCCGGAATACTTAAAACAGAAGATATATCAGAACTATTAAATAAGTACTTTGAAAAAGATTATAATATAAAAGAACTTCATAAAATATCAAACAAACACATAAATTCAATGAAACATTTATGGGAATGGCAGGAAGCATATTATATTAGTGCTCAAAACAAATGTCACCCAAACTATGCAAAATTTATTATAGATAATATGAGTATTTTAAGAAACGATACAATTAAAATAAATGAACTTTTAAGACAAATCCCTGATAATAACAAAATCATTTATAATCAAGATATTATTAAAAGTTTAATTGAAGAAAAGTTCAAACAATAAAATAGCTTAATATATAATGAAAAATCCTTTACAAGAGGGGAAATTTGATTTAAAATTAAATAGTTATTTAGTGTAAAAAGGGATAGAGATGAGTAATCCAAAATATAAACGTGTTCTCTTAAAAGTTAGCGGAGAAGCTCTGCTTGGAGAACAAGATTTCGGTATAGACTACAAACCAGTAGAAATGATGTCAAAAGAGATTGAAACAATCTTAGCACAAGGTGTTCAAGTTGCTGTTGTTGTTGGCGGCGGAAACATTTTCAGAGGAATGAAAAACAGTGCAAAATTAGGAATGGACAGGGCATCAGGTGATTATGTCGGTATGTTGGCAACAGTTATGAATGCTGTAGCATTGCAATGTGCATTAAAAAAAGATAATATTGATTGTCGTATCCAGTCTGCTATAACAATGAACCAAATTGCAGAACCATACATTCGACACAGAGCGATAAGACATCTTGAAAAAGGCAGAGTAGTAATTTTTGCAGCAGGGACAGGGAACCCATTCTTTACAACCGATACAGCTGCAGCCCTAAGAGCATCAGAAATTGATGCAGAAGCAATGTTAATGGCTAAAAACGGTGTTGATGGAGTTTATTCTGATGATCCAAGAGTTAATCCAGAAGCAAAAAAACTTACAAAAATTAAATATTCAGATATTATAATAAATGGTTTAAAAGTTATGGACACTTCAGCGTGCACGCTTTGCGAACAAAATAATATTCCTATTATCGTATTTGATTTTAAAGCAAAGGGCAGCCTTCTAAAAATCATGAACGGCGAAGATGTTGGTTCATACGTTGGAAACTAAAAGAAAAGTAATACATTACAAATTTGAAAGAGGTAAATATGTCAGAAGCAGTTGAAGAATTATTGTTAACAGGCGAAGAGAAAATGGAAAAAGCTATTTCTCAGCTAAAACGTGAATTTTCTACAGTTAGAACAGGTCGTGCTAATCCTGCGATATTAGATAAAGTAGTTGTTGATTATTATGGTTCACCAACTCAACTAAGACAAATGTCACAAGTAACAGTACAAGATGGTACAACACTTGTTATTACTCCTTACGACAAGTCTATTCTTAAAGACATTGAAAAAGCAATTATCAAAGCAGAACTAGGTATAGCACCAAATAGTGACGGCATCTGCATCAGATTAGCATTTCCACCTTTAACAGAAGAACGAAGAAAAGAAATTGTTAAAGATGTTAAAAAGATGGGAGAAGAAGCTAAAGTTGCAATAAGAAATGTAAGAAGAGATATGACTGATGCTCTTAAAAAAGCGGAAAAAGCTGATAATATTCCGGAAGACATGGTAAAAGATTACCAAGACAAAATCCAAAAAATTACTGATAAATTTACAAAAACAGTTGATACTAGTGTTGCAGATAAAGAAAAAGAGGTTATGACTGTATAATGGATAACAAGAATATAACAAGGATAATTACAGGTACAATACTGGGAGTAATTGTGTTAATGTCTATTATTAAAGGCGGATGGGCATTATTTGTAATTACCTTGTTATTTATTCTTTTTGCAACTAGAGAATACGTTGCAATCCTTAAAAATAAAGGTTTTTATCCAAGCATAAAAGTTATTCTTTTTGCAGATATTTTCTTTGCTTTGCTAGCATATTTAAACAGATTTAATATGGTATCATTTGCAGTAACAATAAGTTCTATTACGGCATTCATCTGGGTACTTTTCAATGGCAGACAGCCGTATATTGCTAATGTTGCCACCACTATATTGGGATTTATTTATGGCGGTTTATTTCCTTTATATTTAATTTTTTTAAGAGATATAGGTTCTACTCCGCAATATAATTATTTACTAAAAACTACCGGAGATTGCGTTGGTTTCGGTTTTGTTATGTTATTATTCTTTGCAGTATTACTAACTGACACAGGATGCTATTATTTTGGAACAAAATTTGGTAAACATAAACTCGCTCCAATAATCAGTCCAAATAAAACAATAGAAGGTTCTATTGGCGGAACCCTATCGGCAATAGCAGTATCATTATTGATAGGACATTTTATCAATTTAGCTTGGTATCATTGTGTTATTGCAGGTCTTTTAATTGCTTTATTCTCACAAATTGGAGATTTATGCGAATCTCTTATCAAGCGAGATGCAGGAGTTAAAGATTCCGGAAATACTTTACCTGGACACGGTGGTTTCTTAGATAGAACAGATAGCTATGTGTTTACGCTACCTGTCCTTTACTATTATTTCCATTATGTAGTTTATGATACAAATACAATGAATGCTTTAACCGCATTTGTAAAAGGTTTATGGTAATGGTATTTAATTTACTTGATATTAAGTGTAATAACAAAGAAACACTTGAAATTGCACTTACACACCCCTCGTACACAAAAGAAAATCAAATATCTTCACTAAAAAACTATGAAAGATTAGAATTTTTAGGAGATGCTGTATTAAAGTTAATTATATCAAAATTACTATATAACAAATACCCTGAGTACAAAGAAGGTGAACTGTCAAAAATACGTTCAATACTTGTTTCTGATAATATTTTATCTAAACTTGCAATTAAAATTGGAATTGACAAGATAATGAAGCTCGGCTCAGGAGAAGAAAACACAGGTGGAAGAACTCGTGAATCAAATATTGCTTGCGTAATGGAAGCTGTTTTAGGTGCATATTATTTAGATGGTAAAATCAATTATATAGAAGATTTTTTGAAGGCTGAGTTATTACCTAAGTCTGATGAAATAGATAAACATTTCGAGAAATACAATGCAAAAGCTGTTTTGCAAGAATATACACAAAAAGAGTCAAATACATTGCCGGTATACACAACAATAAATATATCCGGCCCCAACCATAAACCGGAATTTGAAGTCAGCGTAAAATATAATGATAACGAAATTGCGACAGGGAAAGGTTATTCAAAAAAAGAAGCACAACAGAATTGTGCATATCAGGCATGTATCAATCTTAAAATAATAAAAGAAGAGGAAAACAATGGATAAGGTTTACATTTCACCATCAATTTTATCTGCAGATTTTGCAAATCTTGAAAGAGATATAAAAAAGGTTGAAAAAGCTGGTGCTGATTGGTTGCATATTGATGTCATGGATGGTCATTTTGTACCAAACATATCTATAGGAATCCCTGTTCTAAAATCAATACGACCAATAACTACACTTACATTAGATGTACATTTAATGATTAGTGAACCTGAAAAATATATTAAAGTTTTTGCAGAAAGCGGTGCAGATATAATAACTGTACATTATGAAGCAACAAAAGAAAACACAAAAAATATTTTAAAAGAAATAAAAGACTTAGGTCTAAAAGCCGGATTATCAATAAAACCAAACACAAAACCAGAAGATATACAAGAATTTATACCTATTGCAGACTTAATTCTTGTAATGACCGTTGAACCCGGATTTGGCGGACAAAAATTTAAAGAAGATTGTGCACAAAAACTTTCTTATATAAAATCCTACCAAAATCAAACACAATATTTACAAGTTGATGGAGGAATAAACGATAAAACCGGTAAAACATGTATATCCCTAGGAGCAAATTCATTAGTTGCTGGCAGTTATATATTTAATAGTGTAGATATACAAGAAAGTATCAACTTGTTAAAATATTAACTTCTTTACAAACTAGCCCGAATATCAAAAATTTGATAAAATTGGCATGATATGACTAGCTTTAGTTTAAAAGGAACAATTACATATAGCATTTACAGACAAATTTTAGCACAATTTGTAAATTTGGTTTCTACGATTGGTGATATAGTAAGATTTGGTGCTGAAGTAATTTTTAATATTCTAAAAGGAAATATTCGTATTTCAGAATTAATTGAACAATGTTCAAGATTTGGAGTAAGTTCATTACCAATAACTTTATCTATTGTAGGAATGACTTCTATTATTGTATCAATGCAGGTTGCCGGAGAAATGGTAAAACAAGGTGCAGGGAATTATGTTGGACTCTTGGTTGCAATGCTTATCATCCGTGAGGCAGGGATAATTATGTCAGGTTTTGCAATAATATCAATGATTGGTTCTTCACTCGCATCAGAAGTTGCAACAATGAGAGTTACCGAACAAATAGATGCTATCAAAGTATTAAAAGTAAATCCTATAGAATATTTATTTGTACCACGTGTATTATCAGGGGTTTTGATGATGCCTCCGGTACTTGTAGTTGCATCAGTTGTTGGAATTATAGCTGGTGGAATTTCATCAAATCTTGCATCTGGTTTAACATATAGAGCCTATTTTGAATCTGTTTGGCGAGGATTGTATTTAAAAGACATGAATGTTGCTATATTGAAAGCAATCGTTTTTGGTTTTACAATAGCACTTATAAGTTGTACTTGTGGATATCAAGCGAGCGGAGGAGCAAAAGGCGTAGGACAAGCTACGACAAAAGCTGTTGTTTGGTCTTTTGTAGCGATAGTAATACTAGATTTAATATTTTCAATTATATTTTTCTTTTAAAGCAGGTAAATAATGAGTATTGAAGTTAAAAATTTAATAAAAGCATTTGGCAAAAACACCGTTATAGATGATTTATCATTCAATGTAGAAAACGGTGAAATACTTGCGATTGTTGGATTTAGTGGTTCAGGAAAAAGTACTGTATTAAAACTAATAAGTGGACTGATAGAAAAAGATTCAGGAGAAATTATAACTACCGGAGATATTGCAATGGTTTTTCAATACTCCGCACTTATAGATTCTCTTAATGTTTTCGATAATATATCTTTTGCACTAAAAGAAAGAAAAGATTTAAGAAAAAAATACTCAAAAGAACAAGTAAAAAATATTGTTAAAGAAAAGCTTTCACTGGTTGGTTTATCAGGAATAGAATACAAATTCCCATCAGAACTTTCAGGAGGGATGCAAAAACGTGTAAGCTTTGCTAGAGCTATAGTTACAGAGCCAGAAATTCTTTTGTATGATGAACCAACAGCGGGACTTGACCCAATGTCATCAACATTGATTGAAGACTATATAGTAAGACTAAAACAAGAAACAAACGCAGCTTCCATTGTTGTTACACACCAAATGTCAACAATAATGAGAACCGCAGACAAAGTTTTAATGTTGTACGGAGGGAAACCTGTATTCTTTGGAACACCAGAAGAGCTATGTAAACAGGAAACACCGTACACAAAACAATTTGTATCGGCAGATTTAGACGGTCCGATGAAAATGATAAAAGAATAGAGAATTAAACTTAAGAGGAAATAAGAATGAAATTATCATCATCATTTAAAGTTGGAATATTATCACTTATAGCATTATTGATATTTTTCTGCACAGTGTTATGGGTAAAGGGCAGAGCATTTTCGTCTGCAGAAAGAATAGAAGTGTTTTTCAAAGATGTAAATGGTATGCGTCCGGGTTCTGCTGTACAAATGATGGGATTAAGAGTTGGACAGGTCGAAGAAATTATTCCTGTTGTTGACGGTGAAACAAGCTATGTAAAACTTAAATTTGTTATTACTGACCCAAAAGTTAAAATTCCAAAAGCTTCAATGATTTCAATTCAACAATCAGGATTGATTGGTGAACAATTTCTTGAAATAACACCACCAAAGCTTAAAGGCGTATATATACCTGCAAATAAACCTACCATAGAAAAAGGTACTAAGGTTCAAATAAAGCTTGATGACAAATACTATGATGTAGGTTATGTAAAAAGAACACAAATCTTAAGTCGTTCTGTTATTCCTCTAAACTTACAAGAACAGATTCCGACTTTATATGCTTATAAATATGACTATATAGTTGATTTACCTGGTTTAGTATTACCGGAATTTATGGTAGGAGAGATTGTATACGACAATGGTGAATATAAATTAAGAATAAGACCTCTTGATAATGCTCCAATACCTTATCCACACCAGAATTCACCATACACAATACTAGAACCAATGAGGATAGCAGATTTTCTTGATTTACAATATCAAGCTGCTGAGTCATTAACAGAAACAAACAAGAAAATTAACGACATGCTTGACGACAGGCTAATATCAGACCTAAAACAATCTGTTGAAAACATCAAAACATTGACCGCACAAGCTACATCAACACTTGGCAAGGCAGAATTGCTTATTGATGAATCACGGAATGATTTAAATTCAATGATGAGTATGATGAATGAAGTTTCAAAAAACTTTAATGCATTATCATCTAATGTTAATAATATCATTGGAGACCCACAATTTAAACCGACAATGATACAAACCGCAAAATCATTAAACAATCTTACAGCTGAATTAACACCTATAATTGGTGCAGTTGACGCTCAAAAATTTAGTGCTGATTTAAGTGTTACAATGAGTAACATTGCAGAAATCAGTAATTCCGTGAATAGAATGTCAAAAGATCAAAAATTAAAAAATAATTTAATGACAACAGTTGACAATATCAATCGAGCGTTGTGTAATATATCTACGACATTAGAAGTTGTAAACAATACAAAAGACAAGGCTAATGTTAAGCAAGTTGTGGAAGATACATCAGCAACAGTTCACAACTTAAGAAAATTCTCTGAAAAACTTAATAAGAGATTTTTAATATTTAGATTGTTATTCTGATAATGGGGAAAAGTTATATGCTAGACAAAGTTGTAAATATGTTTGTATCAAACGAGCCAAAAGGTTCAACATTGTCTCGTCAAGCTAAAAGAGCACAAAATAAAGCTTTAGAATTAAAAGCAACAGGTCTTTTTTCTTTAGCAACAGGTGCTGTTTCAGGTGTTTATGGGGATTTTATTGCGGCACCTGCGACGTTACTTGGCGGGGCATTATTATATAATAGCGGGAAATACTCTAATCAATATAAAAATATTATTAGCTCCGATGCATACAAAGAAGTTGTAAAACGTGCAAAATCAATAAAATCACATACTAAGTCATTAAAAGTTTAATAACTGCACTATGACGACTTGTCGTACCATTTTCTTTTCTATAAGAGAAAAACAAATCGTTTCGGCAACTAGTACAGAATGGACATATATCAATATGTTCTTTTAAAACACCTATATCAAATAGTTGTTGAGCATTTGTTTGTTTTAAATCAACAAAAATTTTATCCTCACTATATCTAAATAATTTAGAATAATCTTTGACAGATTTTTTTACTCCATCCTCAACTTCGTTTCCGACATTATAGCAACACATACCTATTGCAGGTCCAATTACAGCATAAACATCTTCTACTTTAGTTCCTCGCTTATTTATCATTTCAAAAACAGTTTTTTGAACAATTTGAGAAACTGTTCCACGCCATCCGGCATGTGCGATTGCTGCAACATTATTTTTCTTATCATAGAGAATAACTGGCACACAGTCAGCAAAATTAAGATAAATAGCTTGTTCAAAATTATCTAAAACAAGTGAATCTGTTTCTGGATAAAGATTTACTTCTAATTTAGCAAACTCAACATTTGAAGAATGAGTTTGAGTTGGTGATATTAAATTTTTCTTTTCGATATTCAAATAATCACATACAGCACCAATATTATTATTCACGATATCATCAATGCCCTCGTTAGAACGTAGCACTGTTTCTCTTGTAGTAAAAAAATGTTCTAATTCAGGAATCAAATCAGAATAATAGACTGTTCCAGTTTTAATATTTTTTTGTTTAAACATACAAATAATATACTTCAAACAAAAATTTATATCTTTAATTTACATAGCACTATCTTTGAAGTACAATAAAGAAAATAGATAGGGAGAAAGGTATAATAATGAAAGTTTCTTTAAATTGGTTAAATGAATTAGTAGATTTATCAGATTTAAGCGTTGAGCAAATTGCACATGAGCTTACCGTTAGCGGTTTAGAAGTAGAAGAAGTTAGCGAAGTTAAAGCACAGTTTTCAAATATAGTTACAGCAAGAATTGAAAAGATAGATAACCATCCAAATGCAGATAAGCTTCACCTTGTAACAATAAACAATGGTAAGGGATTAAAGACAGTAGTGTGCGGTGCTCAAAACATTGAAGAAGGTCAGATTATACCTTATGCATCTGTTGGCAGTAATGTTTTAGACAGACATACAGGAGAACAATTTACGCTAACACCGGCAAAGATAAGAGGAGTTGAATCAGAAGGTATGCTATGTTCTGACGATGAACTTGGTGTAACAGACAGAAACTACCAAGAAGAAGATGGCATTTTAGTATTAAACAGGTTATTCCCAAATGTTCAGCCTGGCGTAGATGTTGAAGAACTTTTAGGTTTTGAAAAAGATATAGTATTAAATGT